>NZ_JBQCWY010000678.1:0-1644 GCF_051956955.1 Neisseria sp. P0021.S005
CGCAGGACGTTACCGGTTACAGAGATGGTGTCTTCGCCGTTTTTCAGACGACCCAAGCTGAACTTGGCAGCTTCTTCGGGAGCGAGGACGCGGATGTCGAGACCGTTGGTATCCAGTTCGGCAAGGTAGGCTTTAACCTTGGCGAGCAGGCTCTTGTCGTGCGGACGGTTTTCGTCGAGCCAGAACACGGCTGGCGTGTTGCTCAGACGGGCGCGGTTGACGGCGAGTTGTACCCAGTCTTTGACGGGCGCGTCTTTGGTTTGGCACATACGCCAGATGTCGCCTGCTTCAACGTCGTGCTGCATCAGGACTTTGCCTGCCGCATCAATGACTTGAACCTGACCGTCGGCTTCGATTTCGAAAGTTTTATTGTGCGAACCATATTCTTCGGCCGCCTGCGCCATCAGGCCGACGTTGGGTACTGTACCCATGGTTGTCGGATCGAACGCGCCGTGTTCGCGGCAGAAGTCGATGGTTGCTTGATAAACGCCTGCGTAGCTGCTGTCGGGAATCACGGCTTTGGTGTCTTGCGCTTTGCCGTCTTTGTCCCACATACGGCCGGAATTGCGGATCATCGCAGGCATGGAAGCATCGACGATAACATCGCTGGGGACGTGCAGGTTGGTAATGCCTTTGTCGGAATCGACCATCGCCAAATCGGGGTTGGCAGCGTAAACGGCAGCGATTTCGGCTTCGACGGCAGCGCGAGTGTCCGCATCCAGTTTGTCCAGATTGGCAAGCAGGTTGCCGAAGCCGTTGTTGACATTGACGCCGGCGGCAGCCAGTTTGTCGCCGAATTTTTCAAAAACAGGCGCGAAGAACACTTTGACGGCGTGTCCGAAGATAATCGGGTCGGACACTTTCATCATGGTGGCTTTCATGTGCAGCGAGAACAATACGCCTTTTGCCTTCGCGTCTTTTACTTGCTCGGCAAGGAAGGCGAGCAGGGCTTTTTTGCTCATCACGGTCGCGTCGATGATTTCGCCGGCTTTCAGGGCGACGGGCTCGCGCAGCTCTTTCTTGTTGCCTTGTTTGTCGGTGAATACGATGGATACGGAAGTCGCTTCAGGTACGGTAACGGATTGTTCGTTATGGAAAAAGTCGCCGCTTTGCATGGTGGCAACGTGGGTTTTGGAGTCTTTGGTCCATGCGCCCATGCTGTGCGGATGTTTTTTCGCAAAGTTTTTCACTGCTTTAGGCGCGCGGCGGTCGGAGTTGCCTTCGCGCAGGACAGGGTTTACCGCGCTGCCTTTGATGCGGTCGTAGCGTTCGCGTATGGCTTTTTCTTCATCGGTTTGCGGGTCGGCGGGATAGTCGGGAACGGCAAAGCCTTTAGACTGCAATTCTTTAATCGCAGCGGTCAGTTGCGGTACGGATGCGCTGATGTTCGGCAGTTTGATTACGTTTGCATCGGGTTGTTTCACCAGTTCGCCCAATTCGGCAAGCGCATCAGGTACGCGTTGCGCTTCGGTCAGGTATTCGGGAAACGCCGCCAAAATACGGCCGGAGAGAGAAATGTCGCTGGTTTTGACATCAATATCGGCGTGGCGGGTAAACGCCTGCACGATTGGCAACAGGGATTGAGTGGCCAATGCAGGAGCTTCGTCGGTGTAGGTATAGATAATGGTGGATTTAGTCATGGGA
>NZ_JBQCWY010000679.1:0-1640 GCF_051956955.1 Neisseria sp. P0021.S005
TTGAATGATTTTGCAATAATACGGAGACTTTCATGCCGTCTGAATTCACACTTTATCACAACCCGCGTTGCAGCAAATCGCGTGCCGCGCTGGCTTTGCTCGAAGAAAAAGGCGTTGCCGCCGACGTAGTCAAATATCTGGATACCGCGCCCGATTTGGCGACTTTGCAGGATATGTTTGCCAAACTCGGCATCGAGTCGGTGCGCGGCATGATGCGCACGAAAGACGATTTGTACAAAGAATTGGGTTTGGACAATCCCGATTTGGACAATGCCGCCCTGCTTCAGGCAATCGCCGAACACCCTGCCCTGCTTGAGCGTCCCGTTTTGGTAACGCCTACGCGCGCAGCCATCGGCCGTCCGTTGGAAAACATTGCCGCCCTACTCGGCTGACGGGGTTGGATAAGGCCGTCTGAAGATGATTTCCCTGCTTAAAAGCCGCAATGGCTTGCGATACTACCTATTTCGCGGCCTTGCTTTGAGCGTTTTGTTGGTGTGCGGTATTTTTTTGAGTGGCACATGGCAGATTTACCGGACAGGTTTGCAAACCTTGCCGAAGGACGCTCATGCCGATGCGGCGGTGGTGTTGGGTGCGGCGGCGTGGGACAAACGCCCGTCGCCGGTATTCCGTGAGCGCATCAACCATGCCATCACGCTCTACCAAAGCCATCGGGTCGGCAAAATCATTTTCACCGGCGGTACGCCCAAAAAAGGATTTATGACCGAAGCCGAAGTGGGGCGCCGATACGCACTCAAGCAGGGCATACCGGCGCACAATATCCTGTTTGAAAACACGTCGCGCAACACTTACGAAAACCTGCGCAATGTCGTCCCCATCATGCACGCCAACGGAGTCGGCAGCATTATCGTTGTCAGCGACCCGTATCATTTGGCTCGCGCCGAAGAAATGGCCGCCGATTTGGGCTTGTCAGACGCGCAGTTCTCTGCCACACCGACCACGCGCTTTGACGAGCGCAGCAAGAAAGCCAAGTTTCTGATGCAGGAGAGCTATTCTTTGTTTCTCTACCGTATCGGCAAATGGAGCGATGCGGTTTGGAATTGGATAGGTGGTTGAGCCTTCGGTAATCCATGTAAAAGGCCATCTGAATCCTTTTAGGTTTCAGACGGCCTAAATGTATGCTTACTTATTGATATTGATTTGCAGCTGCACTGCCAAAAATGACTACAGCTACAGCCAGTACCAGATAGATGACAAACAGAATCAAGGCAGCCTTGAAATAATTGGCTTTATTCGGATTGGTGTTTGAGCCGAATGCCCATACAAGCGTCATAACTATATTGACTAGCGGAATCATCAAAATCAAGTTTGTTAGCAACCATTCTTTGATGCTGACGACCGGAGCCTGAGGCTGGTCGATTTGGTTTTGTCCGTTCATACGTACCCAGTAATTTTGTTGAAAGAACAGTAATTATACTCATTAAATCTTTATCGGCATAGCATGTTCAGGCCGTCTGAATCTTCAGGCGGCCTGAGCCTATGATTTTTGCAGCCACTATTTCAATCGGATGTAAAACGTACCGTCCGGCACGACGGGCAGGTATTTGCGGTAGAAGTCCAGATAGGTCTTGTTTGGGTCTATGTCGGCAAACTGCTGCGGATACAGGGTTTTGGCGATAAAT
>NZ_JBQCWY010000680.1:0-1638 GCF_051956955.1 Neisseria sp. P0021.S005
GCATACCCAAAATCGCAGATTGAGGCGGGTTGATGATCGGGGTAGACATCATAGAACCGAAAGTACCGCCGTTGGTAATACTGAATGTACCGCCGGTCAGATCTTCGATAGCGATTTTGCCGTCTTTTGCTTTTTTCGCGTAATCAACAATTGCTTGTTCGATGTCGGCAATGCTCATTTGGTCGGCATCGCGCAGGATTGGCACAACCAAACCGCGTGGGCTGCCAATTGCGATACCGATGTCGAAGTAGCCGTGGTAAACGATGTCTTTGCCGTCAACAGAAGCATTCACAACCGGGTATTTTTTCAGGGCGGCAACAGCGGATTTAACGAAGAAGGACATAAAGCCCAATTTCACGCCGTGTTCTTTCTCGAATTTATCTTTGTACTTCGCACGCAAGTCCATGATTGGTTTCATGTTGACTTCGTTGAATGTAGTCAAAATGGCGTTTTCTTGTTGAGAAGCCAAGAGGCGTTCTGCAACACGGGCACGCAGGCGGCTCATTGGTACGCGTTCTTCAGGACGTGCGCCGGCAGGAAGTGCAACGGCAGGGGCTGCGGCTGCGGCAGGTTTGGCAGCGGCATTTTGTACGTCTTCTTTCAATACGCGACCGTCACGGCCGGAACCTTGCAATGCGTTCACGTCAACACCGGTCTCGGCAGCCAGTTTGGCGGCAGCAGGCATAGCGGCGTTGTTTTGTGCAGCAGCAGGAGCGGCGGCTGGGGTAGCTTCGGCAGGCGCGGCGGCTGGGGCTTCAGCAGCGGCAGTAGCAGCTGTATCGATGCGAGCCAAAACTTGGTCGGCAACAACGGTTTCACCGTCTTGAGCTACGATTTCAACCAATACGCCGGCTTGTGGAGAAGGGACTTCCAAAACCACTTTGTCAGTTTCGATATCGATCAGGATTTCGTCACGGGCAACTGCTTCGCCAACTTTTTTCTTCCATTCCAAGAGCGTGCCCTCAGATACGCTTTCAGACAGCATAGGTACTTTTACATCAATAATCATTTTGTGTCTCCAATGGCCCTTTCAGACGGCCTGTTGTGTGTTTTTAATTCTGCATATGGGCATTCCGCCTGAACAATTTCAAACGGAATGCCACTAGGTTTACAACGCCAAAGCGTCTTCAACCAATTGTTTCAATTGAGCAATGTGTTTGCTTGAGTAGCCCACTGCAGGCGATGCACTGCTTGGACGACCGGCATAAGACAGTTTTTGCTCTTCGCTGATAACGTCTTCGATACGGTGGCGGATTTGGTAGAACGCACCTTGGTTTTTCGGCTCTTCTTGCGCCCAAACCACAGATTTTGCGTTCGGGTATTTCGCCAGTTCAGCTTTAACCTCATCGTATGGGAACGGATACAGCTGCTCAACGCGGACGATAGCAACATCATTTTCCAGTTTACGCTCGGTACGGCCGGCTTCCAAGTCATAGTAAACCTGACCGGCACACAATACCACGCGTTTCACGCTGTCGTTGCTTGCACGTTCTGCGGTATCTCCGATAACTGGACGGAAAGTCGAACCTTCGGTGAAGTTTTCCAGCGGGCTCATTGCACCTTTGAAGCGCAACAGGCGTTTGGACATGAAAATCACCAGCGGTTTGCGGTATGAACCCAAGACTTGACGTTGCAAGA
>NZ_JBQCWY010000681.1:0-1638 GCF_051956955.1 Neisseria sp. P0021.S005
TCTTGCAACGTCAAGTCTTGGGTTCATACCGCAAACCGCTGGTGATTTTCATGTCCAAACGCCTGTTGCGCTTCAAAGGTGCAATGAGCCCGCTGGAAAACTTCACCGAAGGTTCGACTTTCCGTCCGGTTATCGGTGATACCGCCGAACGCGCAAGCAACGACAGCGTGAAACGCGTGGTATTGTGTGCCGGTCAGGTTTACTATGACTTGGAAGCAGGCCGTACCGAGCGTAAACTGGAAGATGATGTTGCTATCGTCCGCGTTGAGCAGCTGTATCCGTTCCCATATGAAGAGGTTAAAGCTGAACTGGCGAAATATCCGAATGCAAAATCTGTGGTTTGGGCGCAAGAAGAGCCGAAAAACCAAGGCGCGTTCTACCAAATCCGCCACCGCATCGAAGACGTTATCAGCGAAGAGCAAAAACTGTCTTATGCCGGTCGTCCAAGCAGTGCATCGCCTGCAGTGGGCTACTCAAGCAAACATATTGCTCAATTGAAACAATTGGTTGAAGACGCTTTGGCGTTGTAAACCAAGTAGCATTCCGTCTGAGGCTGCTCAGGCGGAATGCCCATATGCAGAATTAAAAACACACAACAGGCCGTCTGAAAGGGCCATTGGAGACACAAAATGATTATTGATGTAAAAGTACCTATGCTGTCTGAAAGCGTATCTGAAGGCACGCTCTTGGAATGGAAGAAAAAAGTTGGCGAAGCAGTTGCCCGTGACGAAATCCTGATCGATATCGAAACTGACAAAGTGGTTTTGGAAGTACCTTCTCCACAAGCCGGCGTATTGGTTGAAATCGTAGCGCAAGACGGTGAAACCGTTGTTGCCGACCAAGTTTTGGCACGCATCGATACAGCTGCTACTGCCGCTGCTGAAGCACCAGCCGCCGCGCCTGCCGAAGCTGCCCCAGCCGCTGCTCCTGCTGCTGCACAAAACAACGCCGCTATGCCTGCCGCCGCCAAACTGGCTGCCGAGACCGGTGTTGACGTGAACGCATTGCAAGGTTCTGGCCGTGACGGTCGCGTATTGAAAGAAGACGTACAAAATGCCGCTGCCAAACCTGCAGCAGCCGCAGCCCCTGCCGTTGCACTTCCTGCCGGCGCACGTCCTGAAGAACGCGTACCAATGAGCCGTCTGCGTGCCCGTGTTGCAGAACGCCTCTTGGCTTCTCAACAAGAAAACGCCATTCTGACTACATTCAACGAAGTCAACATGAAACCAATCATGGACTTGCGTGCGAAGTACAAAGAAAAATTCGAGAAAGAACACGGCGTGAAATTGGGCTTTATGTCCTTCTTCGTTAAAGCCGCTGTTGCCGCCCTGAAAAAATATCCGGTTGTGAATGCTTCTGTTGACGGCAAAGACATCGTTTACCACGGCTACTTCGACATCGGTATCGCAATTGGCAGCCCACGCGGTTTGGTTGTACCAATCCTGCGCGATGCCGACCAAATGAGCATTGCCGACATCGAACAAGCAATTGTTGATTACGCGAAAAAAGCTAAAGACGGCAAAATCGCTATCGAAGATCTGACCGGCGGTACATTCAGTATTACCAACGGCGGTACTTTCGGTTCTATGATGTCTACCCCGATCATCAACCCGCCTCAATCTGCGATTTTGGGTATGC
>NZ_JBQCWY010000682.1:0-1637 GCF_051956955.1 Neisseria sp. P0021.S005
CCCGATTGGGTCAGCGCGTTAAAGAGGGTGGATTTGCCGACGTTGGGCAAACCGACGATGCCGCATTTCAAGCTCATGGTTTTTCCTGAAAAGATAAAAGTTTAACGGCGGATTATAGCATATTGTGGAGGTACTCAAAACAGCCGCAATGCTGGTGTGTTCTTATAATAAAAGGCCGTCTGAAAAAAGAGGGAGCAGGCATTCAGCTTATTGTGCTTCTGAAGAATGAGTAAATGAATAAAGCCATTAAATAAAACAATTTTTCGGATAGGAGGCTTAAGATCAAACCCAAAAGAATGCCCAGTACCCAATAAATCATCTGACGGTGTTTCGGGTTGGATGCGGTACGTAACATTTTGAAATACAAAACCAAACAGCCGAACATGCAGATTGTTTGAAACAGAATGAGGGGGAGGCTGTCAATGGCTTTGGAAATCGAACCATAAAGGATGATTGTCCCTATGCGTATGCATAAATAAATTAAAGCTGAGCCTGCAGCCGAACTCCCAAAAGGGACGGGCGTGTCGGATGAGTCGGGTGTTTTGTGGGGCTGAAGCCTGCCAAATAACAATATAAATACAATGTCAAACATATTGATAGTTGCCTTGGTGTGAGATGTTTTTGTTTTTCAGACGGCCTCAGGGTTGTCTGAAAGCTTATTGTGCTGCGATATGGGGCAGTGCCGCATTAAGGTATGTCAGTAGTTGACTATCATCGTGCTGAAGCAGTTGCCATGCTTCATTGAACACATTGATTTTGTAGCGGGTTATCTGCTATTGCCCAAAATAGTCCGAAATACGGGCAAGTTAAATGAATAGGGTAAGAGTGGCAAGCAGGTTGAAAAACATTATGAGGCTTATGGATAAAGCCTTTGCTATGGTTCGCAGTTGGTTGAAAGGCCGTCTGAAAACTGTTTCAGACGGCCTTTTTTTCCGTACTGCTTTAACCGGTATTACGCAAACCTTGCGCTACGCCGTTGATGGTCAGGTGAACCATCAGCAGGGCGTGCGGATTGTCGGGCTCTTTGCGTAGGCGTTTGAGCATGGCGACTTGCAGGCCGTTGAGGGCGTTCAGGTATGGAATCCTCAAGGCAAGCGAACGGGCAAGGCTGCGGTTGTCGCGCAGAAGCTCTTCGGTTTGCAGCAGGTCGAGCAGTGCTTTGCGGCTGCGTTGGTATTCTTCCTTGATCATGCCGAAGATGACTTTTGCTTTGTCGGGCGATTCGCTCAAGCCGGCATAGTTTTCCGCCAAAGTGATGTCGGTTTTTGCCATCACTTGTTCCATATTGGAGAGCATGGCTTGGAAGAACGGGTTGTTTTGGGCGTGTTCGCGCAGGGCGGAGAGGGTTTCGGGTTTGCCTTCGCACAAGGTTTCCACTGCGCTGCCGAAACCGTACCAAGCCGGCAGCATGAGGCGGTTTTGCATCCAGGAGAATACCCACGGAATCGCGCGCAAGTCCTGAATCCGCGCTAGGGTTTTGCGGCTGGCGGGACGGCTGCCGAGGTTGAGGGTGGCGATTTCCTGAATCGGGCTAGTTTGCAGGAAGTAGTCGATGAAGTCGGGGTGGGTAATCAGTTCGCGGTAGTATTTGAACGATACGTCCGACAAATCCTGCATCAGTTTGGCATCAGGGTCTT
>NZ_JBQCWY010000683.1:0-1632 GCF_051956955.1 Neisseria sp. P0021.S005
CCCCTTCTGTTTTATTTGCTTTATCCAACCTCATTACATTTGGTTTTCAGACGGCCTTTCGCTGCCAACCCTGCTACAATACGCCTTTTATTGTTCACGCCGATTTTGCCATGACCGAGCCGACCTACATCCCCCTGCGCCTGCATACCGAATTCTCGATTACCGACGGTATGGTGCGGATTAAAAAACTGATTGCCAAAGCGCAGGAATACGGTTTACCTGCTTTGGGCATCAGCGATTTGATGAACGAATTCGGCTTGGTGAAATTCTATAAAGCCTGCCGCGGTGCAGGGATTAAGCCCATCGGCGCGGCAGATGTGTGGATAGGCAATCCGAATGCGTCCGACAAGCCGTTTCGTGCCATGCTGATTATCCGCAACGATGCGGGCTATCTGCGCTTGAGCGAACTTTTGACGGAGGCCTATGTCGGCAAAGACCGCAATATCCATCATGCGGAACTTAATCCCGAATGGCTGGAAAACGGCGACAACAGCGGCTTGATTTGCTTGAGTGGCGCACATTACGGCGAAGTGGGCGTGAATCTTTTGAACAGCAACGAAGACGCAGCGCGTGCGGCGGCGTTGAAATATGCGGCATGGTTTCCCGATGCGTTTTATTTAGAGCTGCAACGCCTACCCGAACGACCCGAATGGGAGGCTTGCGTTTCCGGCAGCGTGAAACTGGCAGAGGAATTGGATTTGCCGGTGGTAGCGACGCATCCGACTCAGTTTATGAGCCGCGACGATTTCAACGCGCACGAGGCGCGGGTGTGCATCGCAGGCGGCTGGGTGCTGACGGACAAGAAACGTCCGCGCGATTTTACGCCGAGCCAGTTTTTCATTCCGCCGGAAACGATGCTGGAACGTTTCGCCGACTTGCCCGAAGCCTTGGAAAACACGGTGGAAATTGCCAAATGCTGCAATCTGCACATCACATTGGGCAAAAACTTCCTACCGCTCTTCCCTACTCCGGACGGTCTGTCGCTGGACGATTATTTGGTGAAGCTGTCCAACGAGGGTTTGCAGGAACGCATGGTTCAGCTTTATCCCGACGAGGCGGAGCGTGCGGCAAAAATGCCGGAATATCAAGAACGTTTGGATTTTGAGCTGAACATCATCATCCAGATGGAATTCCCCGGCTATTTCCTTATTGTACAAGACTTTATCAACTGGGCGAAAACGCACGGCTGTCCGGTCGGGCCGGGCCGTGGTTCGGGTGCAGGCTCGCTGGTGGCGTATTCATTGAAGATTACCGACCTTGATCCGCTCAAATACGCGCTACTGTTTGAACGTTTCTTAAACCCTGAACGCGTCTCCATGCCTGACTTTGACGTTGACTTCTGTCAGGCAAACCGTGGCCGCGTGATTGAATATGTGCGCGAAAAATACGGCGCGGAAGCGGTCAGCCAGATTGTTACCTTCGGCACGATGTCGTCCAAAGCGGTCATCCGCGACGTGGGACGCGTGCTGGAACTGCCGTTTATGCTGTGCGACAAACTGTCCAAGCTGATTCCGTTGGAAGCCAACAAACCCCTGAGTTTGGAAAAAGCCATGGAGGCCGAGCCGCAGATTCAGGAATTGATTGAAGCGGAAGAAGCGGACGAACTGATTACGCTGGCGAAAAAGCTGGAAG
>NZ_JBQCWY010000684.1:0-1627 GCF_051956955.1 Neisseria sp. P0021.S005
TATTTGAGCCCCCTCGCCATCGGCGTGGTTTTGGTCAGCAAAAACGCCAACATCGTCGCTTTGCTGCATTTGTTGTTTGGCTCGGTGTTGGCGGTCGATATTCCGGCTTTGCAGCTGATTGCTGTTTCTGCGAGCGTCACTATTTTGCTGATGGCGGTCATGTTCCGTCCGCTGGTGTTGGAAAGCATAGACCCTTTGTTCCTCAAAGCTGTCGGTGGTAAGGGCGGCTTTTGGCATGTGTTGTTTTTAGTGTTGGTCGTGATGAATCTGGTTGCCGGTTTTCAGGCATTGGGTACGCTGATGTCGGTCGGTTTGATGATGTTGCCGGCGATTACCGCCAGACTGTGGGCGAAAAGCATGGGTTGGCTGATGATTTTGTCTGTCGCATTGGCTTTGCTTTGCGGCTTGGCAGGACTGTTGTTTTCCTACCATATCGAAATTCCGTCCGGCCCGGCGATTATTTTATGCTGCGGCACGCTTTACCTGATTTCCGTCGTGTTCGGTTGGGAGGGCGGCATTTTGGCAAAATGGCTGCGCCGCAAGAAACACCGCACGGCATGATTTTTCAGACGGCCGCTTGAATAATCAGGCGGTCTGTTTTATGATGATGTTAATGTTACGTTATATCACTGGAGAGAATATGAAACATTGGAAACTCGGCATCGTTGCCGCATTATTGACCGGTGCAGCTTATGCCGCTCCGCTGCCTGTTGTCACCAGCTTCAGCATTTTGGGCGACGTGGCCAAACAGATTGGTGGCGACCGTGTGGCCGTTCAAAGCTTGGTGGGCCCCAACCAAGACAGCCATGCCTACCACATGACCAGTGGCGACATCAAAAAAATCCGCAGTGCCAAATTGGTATTGCTTAACGGTTTGGGCTTGGAAGCCGCCGATGTACAGCGTGCAGTCAAACAGAGTAAAGTTCCTTTCGCCGAAGCAACCAAAGGCATTCAGGCTTTGAAAGCAGAAGAGGGTGGACATCATCATGACCACGATCACGAAGGCCATCATCACGATCACGGCGAGTTTGATCCGCACGTTTGGACCGACCCCGTCCTGATGGGTACTTATGCGCAAAACGTTGCCAATGCTTTGATTCAAGCCGACCCTGAAGGCAAAACCTACTATCAGCAACGTTTGGGCAACTATCAAATGCAGCTAAAAAAACTGCACAGCGATGCGCAGGCTGCCTTTAATGCCGTACCTGCCGCCAAGCGAAAAGTCTTGACCGGACACGACGCGTTCTCTTACATGGGCAAACGCTACAATATTGAATTTATCGCCCCTCAAGGCGTGAGCAGCGAAGCCGAGCCGTCTGCCAAACAAGTGGCTTCTATTATCCGCCAAATCAAACGCGAGGGCATTAAAGCCGTCTTTACTGAAAACATCAAAGACACGCGCATGATTGACCGTATTGCCAAAGAAACCGGCGTTAATGTCAGCGGACGTTTGTATTCCGATGCATTGGGTGGTGCACCGGCCAATAGCTACATCGGCATGTACCGCTACAATGTCAAAGTTATGACCGATGCCATGAAAAAATAAAGCGGCTTAAAGATAAAGGCCGTCTGAAACTTGGAAACAAGGTTTCAGACGGCCTTTTATATGCTTATTTTAAAATAAACC
>NZ_JBQCWY010000685.1:0-1625 GCF_051956955.1 Neisseria sp. P0021.S005
ATATATACGATCTAGGGAATGTTACACCTAAATTTTCTGCAAATTTTTCAATGATTGAAGCAGAAACTTTTCCTTCATCTCTCCAGATATTTAATTTTTTCATTATTCATTTCCTTGATTAACGTCCTTTTTTTAATGCATTTTGACCAGTATGTCTAACTGCATCATGTATTTCCAATGGTACTAGCTGCATGTTATTTGGTGCACTTTGTGCATTATGATGCCAAATATATCCATTAATAGTCCGTTTTCCAGCCATAATATCTTCTAACTGTGTGCTAGTAAAATTTGATTTAGGAATTACCCCACGCCGGATGTGCAGGCCGTGTATGAAAAGTTCGGCTAGAAAGAAATCACGCAGACTTGGCACAACGGGGAAACCGTATCCGTCATGAAATTGGATTTATAGCTTGAAATGAATAAAAGGCCGTCTGAACATTTGATTTCAGACGGCCTCTGCCTTTGAATTATCCACAACTACCCTATCCGTTTAAACGGCGGCAAACAGGCCAATAATTGCTGGCCGTAGCGTTGCGTTTTGACGCGGTTGTCGAGGATGGTCACACGGCCGTAATCCTGTTCGGTACGGATAAGGCGGCCGACGGCTTGGATCAGTTTGATGCTGGCTTCAGGCACCGTAATTTCGATAAAAGGATTGCCGCCGCGTTGTTCAATCCAACGGTTTTGGGTTTTCTCGATGGGGTTGTCCGGCATGGCAAACGGCAGCTTGGCAATAATGACTTGAACGCAGGCCGTGCCGGGCAGGTCGAGGCCTTCGGCAAAACTGTCGAGGCCGAAAATAATGCTGGCTTTACCTTCGGCAATGGCTTGATGGTGCCTTTGCAACAGGACAGCCTTGGGCAACTCTCCTTGTACAAGCAGAAGCGGCAAGTATTCGTCAGGCAGTCGTAAGGCGACATCCTGCATTTGCTTGCGCGAGGAAAACAACACCAGCGTGCCGATGGCTTCAACCGGCGAAACCAGCTTCGGCAACCATTCGACAATGGCGGCCGTGTGCGCATCAGGGTCTTTGGGGCTGGCGTGTACGGGCGGAATATACAGCTCGCCTTGCGTATCGAAATTAAACGGGCTTTCCAATGCAAGCGTGGTGGTTTCGGGCAGCCACAGCAGGCCGGTTTGGCGCAAAATCAGGTTGAAGCTGCCGAGCGATTGCAGGGTGGCCGAAGTCAACACCGCACCTGCCGCGCGCCGCCACAGGCTGTTGGCAAGGTGGGATGCGCTGCTGATGGGGCTGGCGTTGAAAATATAGTCGTTTTTGTCGTCGGCACGGCGGGTTATCCATTTCGCCAACGGCTCTTCGCCTTCAATGGGAACGGTAGAGAGCAAATCCCAAACTGCGCTGATTTGTTCGATACGGGCGATAAAAAGGCCGAACTCGCTGGTCAGGCGGTCGATGAGCGCGCCGTCCTGTTCTTTTTCGCGGCGGGCGGCGGAAAGCGCATCGTTCAGCCCGACGACGTGTTTGAGCAGGCTGCGTGCAGCAATGGCCGTATTGGAAACTGTGGTTTCCAGGCCTTCGGGGATTTTGCCGTCTTCCCACAGCCAAGTCGGTTCGTTGTGTTTCCGCCTGTCGTTTTCAGACGACCCCAGACTTAAAGACGGCT
>NZ_JBQCWY010000686.1:0-1624 GCF_051956955.1 Neisseria sp. P0021.S005
TGACCCTCAGCAGCAGCATGCCTTGGCAAATCGGTTTCATTAATATCGAACGCCCCGGACGCGGCGTAACCGTTTCCGCCATGGGCATCAACGGCGCGCAGTTATCCCAATGGTCAAAATGGCGGCCCGGTATGTGGGAAGATTTGGCACAAACCAAAGCCGATTTAATCATCCTTGCCTACGGTACCAATGAAGCCTTTTCCGGCAACCTCGATATTTCCTCTACCGAGCGGACATGGCGCAATTACATCCGTCAAATCAAAAACACCCTGCCTAACGCAGGTATCCTGATCCTCGGCGCTCCGGAATCTTTGAAAACTGCCTACGGCAGCTGCGGCAACCGTCCAGTCTTACTCAGCGAAGTACAACAAATGCAGCAACGCGTTGCCCATGACGAAAAAATCATGTTCTGGTCTTGGCAGGATGCGATGGGCGGGGCATGCAGCATGAAAAACTGGATGGCTCAAGGCTTGGCAGCCAAAGACGGCGTCCACTTCTCTGCACAAGGTTATGAAACTGCAGCCGATAAGCTTGCCGACAGCCTGATCCGCTTTGCTCAATAAATTGGCCAAGGCCTAAGTGTTTTTCATTAACAGCACATAAAAGGCCGTCTGAAATTAATATTTCAGACGGCCTTTTGTTTATCGCTTATTCAGCAAACTGCTTATTTTTTTAAGCCAACATATTGCTGCTCATGCGTTGCGTTTGGTTTTCCGTAAAATGAACCAATCTTGCCTGCCTGTCAAAACCTAATGGCTTGGCGACAAGGCGGTTGGGCAGCTTGTTTAAATGATGGTTGTAGCTTCCGGCTCTGCGGTTGTAAGTGCGGCGTGCCGATGCAACTTCCGCCTCTGCTGCATCCAGCATTTCCATCAAACCGGCCAATTTCTCATCAGGATACTGTTTCAAAAGGCCTTTGACGGCAGTTTGCAATTTTTTCAGCGCATGATTCAATGCTGTTTCGGCTTCGCACAGATGTTTGATCTTGGATTCGGAAAATGTTTTGGCAGTTTGCGCCAATGCGGTTTCGACTTCGGCACACATCTGCTGAACGTTTCGATCCGATGCAATGCCCTGCTCTTGCAGGTGTTTGCTGTATGCATCCAATACATGACGGACGGCCTGATGTCGGCAGTCAAGCGCAATGCGCAAAGAGACAAAGGATTCGCGACAGTCTTTTTTGCGGTCTTTCAACTGTTGTTTGAAATACAATAAGACGGCGGCGATTGATACGAAAATAAGTGCAAGACTGATAATGCCCATAGTGAGTTCCCTAGTTATGATGCCACTCATACCGGTGGCTGATTTTTTACATTGATTATAATCCAATTTTAATATTTTTTCCCAATTTTCATAAAAAAGGCCGTCTAAAATTCAGACGGCCTGAAGTTTATATTTCTATTTCAATGCTTTGACTTGATGTCGATAACCCACACTTCTGATTGCGAACCCAAACGAAGGGGAATGCCCCAGAAGCCGTAGCCCGAAGTGGTGAAAAAATGGCCGTTGCCGATCGCCTCATAACCGTAAGCAAGACGATAAAGCGTACGGACGATAAGGTTGGCAGGTGCAACTTGGCCGTTGTGGACATGGCCGGAGACCTGCACATCAATCGGCAGCCGGG
>NZ_JBQCWY010000687.1:0-1621 GCF_051956955.1 Neisseria sp. P0021.S005
GATGAAGCGAAAAAATACTTTATCGACAAAAAAGAGAAAAGTATCGGCAATTTCGAGACTAATCTGAACAAAACGGCGCAATATCTGGAGCGTCTGCATCAAGACTTGGCAGAACTGGAAGCGCTGGTGTGCGAAGGCGAGGGCTTGGGCGGTGAAATCAGTTTGGAAGATATCCTGACTTTCCCTATTTTGCGCAACCTGACCGTTGTGCGCGGTATTCAATGGCCGCAAAAATTGATGGATTATTTGCTGGCGATGAGCGAGCGATCCGGCGTGGCTCTGTATTTTGACCGCGCGTTGTAATGAATGTTTGAGACATAAAAAAGGCCGTCTGAAAATGTTCAGACGGCCTTTCGTTTAATAAGCAATCGTATCGGCAACCTGTGACAAACCGTTTTCCAACGATTCGAGCATGGCGGTATAGCCGTCGCCTTGCTGCGGCGTGACGGCGTTAAACGGTTTGCTGCGTCCGTCCGGCCATTGTGCATAACCGCTGATGGTGGTCTGCCCCTGATAGCTGCCTTGGAAGGCTTCGATATAGACTTTTAGGGTTTGGCTGCTTTGGCTGCGTGAAGCAGGGACGAAAGTATGGCGCGGATTGAGGCGGTTGAGCTTGTTGCTGAGGTTGGCCGCCAACGCGCCATCGAGTGGTGCCGCCCAAAGGTGGTTTTTCGCCAGATTCACATGATAGGCATCGGTTTGGTAAACGAGGCCGCCGTTGGCAAGCGGTTCGGCAAGGTTGACTTTGACCGCGATTTCGTTGCCATACGCAGCCGGACGGATGTACTGGCTGTCGGGCAGGACGAAATATTGTGTGCTTTGAGCAGTGCCGCAGGCGGCAAGCGTCAGGGCGGCGGCAATCGGGAAGAGGCGCATTATCGGCTTCCTTTCGGGATAGGGTCTTTGCTGCTGCTGTTGAAAATCAGCGCGTTGGGTTTTTCTTTCAAAGTATTAATCACGGGTTGAACGTCTTTTAAGGTTTTGTCCAAACTTTGCAGCGTATTTTGTACGTCGCCGTAGATAGGCGATTGAGGCGATACGCCTTGCAGGGTTTGACGCAACTCTTTCAGGGTTTGGTTCAACTCGTTCGGAATGTTTTGTGTCTGCGGTTTGCCGACCAGTTTGTCGATAGAGCTTAAAGCAGCATTGGCAGATTTGAGTGTGGATTTGAGCTCGGCAAGCGAACCGTTCAAGCCGGCAACGGTTTTATCCAATGGCAGATTGTTGAACTTGTCTAACAAATCGGCCACTTTTGCCTGCAAATCGTCCAAACCGCCGCCTTGGGTCGCGATAACGGTATCGCCTGCATAAACGGTATGCGGTCGCAGCTTAGGCGAGGCGGAAGGTTGATCGTTCAACTCAATCATTTTGCTGCCGGTCAGCAGGTTGTTGCTGGAGATGGTGGCGGTCAGGCCTTTGTTTAAGGCCGTCTGAAATTGTTGTTTCCAATGTTCTTTGCTTTGCTCGTCGGCATTGATTTCCAAACGGGAAGGCTCGATGCGGATGCGTACGGGAATCCAACCGTTTTCAAACAAATGCAGGCTGTCGTTGCGGTCGAAATAAGGGACATCGGAAACCACGCCGACATTCAGGCCTTTGTATTCGACAGGCGAACCGGCAG
>NZ_JBQCWY010000688.1:0-1615 GCF_051956955.1 Neisseria sp. P0021.S005
GTTGAGAAAACTTTGCGTTTGTTTGCGAGATATTCAAATCCAGCGCCCTCATCTGTTTCTTAGACGATACGGCGCAATGCCTGCTCTGATTTGAAAAAACACAAGATAGTCATTATACTTAGGCTCCTTTGTCAGAGGCATTCCCTCAATCCGGCAATACGCCCGAAATATCTGTTCCCCCTTTACAACACAGCCTCCATACAACCATACGAAGAAATTATTATGTCTGAAGAAAAACGCACCTGTTCATTCTGCGGGAAGTCCGAAAACGACGTTAAAAACCTGATCGAAGGCGAACACGCCTTCATCTGCAACGAATGTGTAGAAACTTGCGGCATGATGCTGCAAGACAACGAATCCGGCGAGATTGAAAACGAGCTTGCCAAAGCGAAAGAAGAAAACGCCGAGAAAAAACTGCCTACCCCGGCCGAAATCGTTGCCAACCTCAACGACCACGTTATCGGTC
Organism: Neisseria sp. P0021.S005; assembly: GCF_051956955.1. NCBI lineage: Bacteria > Pseudomonadati > Pseudomonadota > Betaproteobacteria > Neisseriales > Neisseriaceae > Neisseria > Neisseria sp. P0021.S005. The sequence goes on from NZ_JBQCWY010000688.1 coordinate 467, forward strand.
AGGAACACGCAAAAAAAGCGTTGGCAGTATCGGTTTACAACCACTACAAACGCCTGCACCATCCAAAAGCAGACGGCAAAGTCGAATTGTCCAAATCCAATATCCTGCTCATCGGCCCTACCGGCTCAGGTAAAACCCTGTTGGCGCAATCTTTGGCGCGCAAACTGGATGTGCCTTTTGTTATGGCGGATGCCACAACTTTGACCGAAGCCGGTTATGTAGGTGAAGATGTCGAACAAATCATCACCAAACTTTTGGGCAAATGTGATTTTGACGTTGAAAAAGCCCAGCGCGGCATCGTTTATATCGATGAAATCGATAAAATTTCACGCAAAAGCGATAATCCATCGATCACGCGCGACGTATCTGGCGAAGGCGTGCAACAAGCCTTGCTGAAACTGATTGAAGGCACGGTAGCGAGCGTTCCTCCGCAAGGCGGCCGCAAACATCCGAACCAAGAATTCATCAACGTTGATACCACCAACATCCTCTTTATCTGCGGCGGTGCATTTGCCGGCTTGGAAAAAGTCATCCGCCAACGTACTGAAAAAGGTGGTATCGGCTTTGGTGCGGCGGTGCACAGCAAAGATGAAAACGCCGATATTTCAGCCCTGTTTGAAACAGTCGAGCCTGAAGACTTAATTAAATTCGGTTTGATTCCCGAGCTTATCGGCCGTCTGCCCGTGATTGCCACATTGGCAGAATTGGACGAAGATGCTTTGGTCAACATTTTGACCGAACCGAAAAACGCCTTAGTCAAACAATATCAAACCTTGTTTGCAATGGAAGATGTCGGCCTTGAGTTTGAAGAAGATGCCTTGCGCAGCATCGCCAAACTGGCGATGGAACGTAAAACCGGTGCGCGCGGCCTGCGCTCTATCGTCGAACGTTGCCTCTTGGACACCATGTACGCCCTACCGGATTTGAAAGGTGTAGCAAAAGTCGTCATCAATAAAGAGGTCGTGGAAAAAGGCGAACAGCCAAAACTTTTCCGTGCAGACGGCAGCGAATATAAGCAATAAGGATCATTCTCCGAAAAAGACGTGTACTCGCTACACGTCTTTTTTATTTTTTAATAAAACCAAAAGTATATCTTTGAATAATGGTCTTATACATGAAAAACAAAGGCCGTCTGAAACATATTCAGAC
>NZ_JBQCWY010000689.1:0-1609 GCF_051956955.1 Neisseria sp. P0021.S005
ATCTTGTTTCAAAAATAATCAAACCGTCAGTCAGACAACATAGCGAACGAGCAATTATGGAACAACAACAAAATAAATATATCAGTGCCTTAGACATTGGTACGTCCAAGGTCATCGCCTTAATCGGTGAGATTCGGGAAGATAACGAAATCCACATTGTTGGCTTGGGTCAAAGCCCTTCACGTGGTCTGCGTGCAGGTATGGTGACCAACATTGACGCCACTGCGCAAGCCATTCGTCAGGCGGTAGAAGATGCCGAGCTGATGGCAGATACCAAAATTTCCCACGTCGTCACCGGTATTGCCGGTAACCATATCCGCAGCCTGAATTCACAAGGCGTGGTCAAAATTAAAGATGGCGAAGTATCGCAAGCCGACATCGATCGTGCCATCGAAACGGCAAAAGCCATCAATATTCCGCCTGATCACAATATCTTGCATACCGTGGTTCAAGAGTACATCATCGACAACCAACCCGGTGTGAAAGAACCTATCGGTATGAGCGGCGTGCGTTTGGATACCCGTGTACACATCATTACCGGTGCGAACACTGCTTTGCAAAATATCCAAAAATGTATCCAACGCTGCGGCCTGCAAATGGATCAAATCATGCTTCAGCCTTTGGCAAGCGGTCACGCCGTTTTGACTGAAGACGAAAAAGATTTGGGTGTGTGCGTCATCGATATCGGTGGCGGTACAACCGACATCGCGGTTTATACTAATGGCGCCATCCGCCATACTGCGGTTATTCCCGTTGCCGGCGATTTGATTACCAAAGACTTGGCGCAAGCCTTGCGTACGCCGCACAGCGCAGCCGAGTACATCAAAATCCATTACGGCGCTGCGATTCCGACTATGGACGGCTTGGATGAAATGATTGAAGTCCCTAGCGTTGGCGACCGTCAATCGCGTCAAATTTCACGCCGTGTATTGGCTGAAATCATCGGCCCGCGCGTAGAAGAGATTTTGGAATTGACGCTGAATGAATTGCGCCGCTCCGGTTTCCCTGAAGAAGTGCTGACTTCCGGTATCGTTTTGACCGGTGGTGCTTCTATGTTGACCGGTATTGTTGAGTTGGCGGAAGAAATCTTCAACCTGCCGGCACGTATCGGTGTTCCACAGGAAATGGGTGGTGTATCTGAGCGTATCCGTAATCCACGCTATTCAACCGCCATCGGTCTTTTGCAGGCGGCAAGGGGAGAGGAAGACGGCGCGCCGGTGACAGGTGCCATTGTGGTCCATGATCAGGCTGAAAAAATCAGTCTGTGGGCAAGACTGATGAAATTCGTTAAAGACAATTTCTGATAAAAGTTTTCAGGGCAGGCGGTGTACCAACCGTTTGTCCTGAATATTTAAGTGAAATTAAACGGTTTTAAATAATTGCCAAGTGGATAATTTAAAACTTGTATATTTTCTGTTAAAAAATGTAGTAAAAATATAACGCCGACAGCCGAATGGTAAGAAGATTTTTGCCAGTATCTGGATACTTCTTATATAATACGGATAATGAGTTATTTTTGAACCGTCCTTATAAAGCGGGGCGCGGAGGATTATTGAATGGAATTTGTTTACGACGTAGCAGAATCAGCAACGAGCCCTGCTGTTATTAA
>NZ_JBQCWY010000690.1:0-1607 GCF_051956955.1 Neisseria sp. P0021.S005
GTTTTTCGACGGCCTAGTGCAGTATGCGAGAGAGAGAGCCGGCCGTTTGGAAAACATGCTGCTCTGCTGTCGTCATTCCCATACAGGCAGAAATTCAAAAGTTGAAATGTTCTGCTGTAAAGAGTGCCGAAAGATTTAAGTTTGGATTTCCGTCTATACGGGAATGATGGTAGCGGAGCAGCAATTTTTTTCATACCGCGAATAGATTTCAGACAACAAGCAATAAAACAGAATTTATGGTTTCAGACGGCCTTAAGGTCCGAATCAACAGGCCGTCTGAAACCCAAAACCAAAAAAATAATAGATTTAGGAGAACCGACATGACTGCCAACCAACGCTACCGCAAAGCTTTGCCCGGTACGGATTTGGAATATTACGACGCGCGTCAGGCGTGTGAAGACATCAAACCAGGCTCTTACGACAAGCTGCCTTATACAAGCCGTATCTTGGCTGAGAACTTGGTCAACCGCGCAGACAAAGTCGACCTGCCTACGCTGCAAAGCTGGCTGGGTCAGCTGATTGAGGGAAAACAGGAAATCGACTTTCCTTGGTATCCGGCACGCGTGGTGTGTCACGATATTCTGGGTCAGACAGCGTTGGTGGATTTGGCAGGTCTGCGCGATGCGATTGCAGAAAAAGGCGGCGATCCTTCCAAAGTGAATCCGGTGGTGCAAACCCAGCTCATCGTCGACCACTCTCTGGCCGTTGAATGCGGCGGCTACGATCCTGATGCCTTCCGCAAAAACCGCGAAATCGAAGACAGACGTAACGAAGACCGTTTCCACTTCATCAACTGGACAAAAACCGCATTTGAAAATGTGGACGTGATTCCGGCAGGCAACGGCATTATGCACCAAATCAACTTGGAAAAAATGTCTCCGGTTGTCCAAGTCAAAAACGGCGTGGCATTCCCTGACACCTGCGTCGGTACTGACTCACATACGCCGCACGTCGATTCACTGGGCGTGATTTCCGTAGGCGTGGGCGGTTTGGAAGCCGAAACCGTAATGTTGGGCCGTGCATCCATGATGCGTCTGCCTGATATTGTTGGCGTTGAGCTGACCGGCAAACGCCAGCCGGGCATTACTGCTACCGACATCGTGTTGGCACTGACCGAATTTTTGCGTAAAGAGCGCGTGGTTGGCGCATTTGTCGAATTTTTCGGTGAGGGCGCAAGAAGTCTGTCCATCGGCGACCGTGCCACCATTTCCAACATGACCCCCGAGTTCGGCGCGACTGCCGCGATGTTCGCTATTGATGAGCAAACCATTGATTATTTGAAACTGACCGGTCGCGATGACGCGCAAGTGAAATTGGTGGAAACCTACGCCAAAACCGCAGGCTTGTGGGCAGATGCCTTGAAAACCGCCGTTTATCCGCGCGTATTGAAATTTGATTTGAGCAGCGTAACGCGCAACATGGCAGGTCCAAGTAACCCGCATGCCCGTTTTGCGACCGCCGATTTGGCCAGCAAAGGCTTGGCAAAACCTTATGAAGAGCCTTCAGACGGCCAAATGCCTGACGGTGCAGTGATTATTGCCGCAATTACTTCATGTACCAATACTTCCAATCCGCGCAACGTTGTCGCTGCCGCGCTGTTGGCACGC
>NZ_JBQCWY010000691.1:0-1595 GCF_051956955.1 Neisseria sp. P0021.S005
TTCCTTGTTTTTTGCTGGAAGAGGCCGTCTGAAATGCGAGGTTCAGACGGCCTGAATTTGAGTTTACGCTATTTTACAGTATTTTCTGTTTTTGGGGCGTATTGCGTGCAAGTTTCTTGACGCGTGGCAACGGTTTCAAGCGGCCAGCGAGGTAACGAGCTGTTTGAACTCGGTCCATGCATCGCCTTCTTCCGCGCCTTTGATGATGCGGTCGATTTTGGCGCAGGTTTTGAGCGCGTCGAGCAGGCGGTTGATGGAAATGCGTTTGACCGCCATCGGTGCAAGGGTCTGCTTGTCGCCCCATAAACGCAGGCTGTTGCGCAGGCTTTGGATGTTTTGTCCCTGCTTGAGTGCGGCAGTCAGGCGGATTAGGGTGCAGATGTCTTCGGCAACCGCCCACAACAGCAAAACCGGCTCTTCGCCTTCTTCTTCCAAACCGTCCAGCAAACGGGAAACGCGCAGGGCGTCGCCTTTCATCCACGCGCCTGCCAGTTGGAATACGTCGAAGCGGGCGACGGTGGCAACTGCGGCTTCTGCGTCGGCAATATTGATTAAATGGCCTTGAGGATGGAGCAGAGCGAGTTTTTCGATTTCCTGACGGGCGGCCAAAAGATTGCCTTCGACGCGCTCGGCAAAAAGGGCGAGTGCTTCGGGTTCGATGTCCAAACCCTGCTGTTTCAGACGGCCTTGTATCCATTGCGGCAAAGCATGTGGCGCAACGGCTTTGGCTTCTAAGACGATGCCTTTGCCTGCCAATGCGGAAAACCATTTGGACTGGATTTGCGCTTTTTCAAGCTTGGGCAGGAGGATGAGCGTAACCGTATCTTCGGGCAGGCGTTCGGCGAAGGTTTGCAGGGCATCACCTCCGTTTTTGCCGGGTTTGCCGTTGGGAATATGGATTTCCAGCAGTTTCAAATCGGCAAACAAACCTGCGCTGCCGGCACTTTGCAACAGCTCGTTCCAGTCAAAATTGTTTTCGGCAGTATAGACTTCGCGGTTGAGATAACCTTGTTTTTTTGCAGCTGCGCGCAGCGTATCCAAAGCCTCGATGCGCAACAAATCCTCTTCGCCGTGAATAATGTACAACGGTTTGAGCGGCGTATCGGGGCGCAGGCTCTCAATGGGTGCGGCAGCCATTATCGCGCCTTCAGGAAAGTCAGGCGGCGGACGATTTGATCTGCGGCGTCGATGCGCATTTCAGACCAAATGGTTTCTTCCTCTTCCTGTTTGCCCAAAACTTCGCTGTCGGCGTAGTCCATGGTGCGGTGAACCTTGACTTCCATCGGTTCGCCAACCGGCTCGCCGTTGCGGAAGGCTTGGACTTTGACGGTCATGGCCAGCAGGTATTCGTTGATTGCGGCGGCGCGGGTGATGGTGTAGATATCGCGACGTTTTTGGAAGTCGACAACGCGCAGGGTGATTTGTGATTCGGCTTCGCTAACCGGATGGCCGTCGGCACGGCGTAAGGCATTTTCCAGCGCTTTTTGCATGACGGCTCCGCCTTCTACATGCCAGTTTTGATAAGGCAGCGGTTGCGAAGTCACGCCTGTGCCTTTCAGGTGAAAACCGCAAGAGGCAAGCAATATGGCGAGTGC
>NZ_JBQCWY010000692.1:0-1586 GCF_051956955.1 Neisseria sp. P0021.S005
TCAGGCCGTCTGAAACCTTCAGACGGCCTAAGCAAACCCATAAAGGACAACCCTCATGACACAAGAACGCCTCCCTTCATTCTTCGATGACGCCCCGACCATTACCGTCCAAGACGCATTGGCCGACTTCCTCGGCGCGGCCGAAAACGGCATCCTCACTTACCACTACGCCGATGCCGTGCGCTTGTGCGGCCATTCCTGCCCGACCGTCGCCGGCGCCTACCTGATGGTCATTAAAGGCCTGAAAGCCCTTTACGGCACAGAGCTGCCGCAACGCGGCGACATTGAAGCCTTTATGCAGGGCGAGCGTGACGAGGGCACGACCGGCGTTACCGCTTCCGTCGTCCAACTCCTTACCGGCGCTGCACCCGAAACCGGCTTTGGCGGCGTAGGCCCTGCCGGACGCTTTGCCCGCCGCCACCTCTTGTCCTTTGGTGCAGGCGAAATCAACGGCACACTCGCGCTCCGCCGCCGCGATACCGGCAAAACCGTTGCCGTCAGCCTCAACGCCGCTCTCCAACTCTTTGCCCCGCAAATGCGCGACATTATGCCCAAAGCCGTCAGCGGCAGCGCAAGTGCCGATGAACTCAAACAATTCGGCGAGCTTTGGCAAGAACGCGTCCGCGCCTTCCTGATTGACCAAGCCGACAATCCCGAATTTGTCACCGTCAGCGAAATCTAAAAACACCATACAGGAATAAAATTCAGACGGCCTCATGCTGAAAGGCCGTCTGAAACCCCAACTTCCCATTTTCGGACCCGCCTATGATTACCATCCGCAACGTCAGCCACACCATCGGCAGCAACCCCATCCTCAACGACGTCAGCCTCGACATTCCCGAAGGCGGCATTACCGCGCTAATCGGCCCGAACGGCGCAGGCAAATCCACCCTCCTCTCCTTTATGGCGCGCCTGCAGCCCTTGGTACATGGCGACATCAGCTACGCAGGCAAAGACATCAAAACTACCCCCACCGCCGAACTTGCCCGTACGCTCTCTATCCTCACCCAAGAAAACAGCATCATGAGCCGCATTACCGTGCGCGACCTGCTCATGTTCGGCCGCTATCCCTACCACCAAGGCAGGCCGTCTGAAACAGATAAAACCATCGTCGAAGAAGCACTTGCAGAGTTCCACCTGCAAGACTTTGCCGACCGCTACCTGACCGAGCTTTCCGGCGGCCAACGCCAACGCGCCATGATTGCCATGGTGTTCTGCCAGCGCACCGACTACGTTTTGCTGGACGAACCGCTGAACAACCTCGACATGTATCATGCCCGTTCCCTCATGCAAATCCTGCGCCGACTGACCGACGAACACAAGCGCACCACCGTCGTCGTCCTGCACGACATCAACCAGGCCGCCGCCTATGCCGATTACGTCGTCGCCATGAAAAACGGCCAAGTCGCCATGCAGGGCAAGCCCAACGATATTTTCACCGCCGAAAACATCAAAACCCTATTCGATATGGACGTCAACGTCCTCGATTACGAAGGCAAAAAACTGGTTATCCACCATATCTAAATCCGACAAAAAGGCCGTCTGAAACCCGATTGTTCAGGTTTCAGACGGCCTTTGTCTATTCA
>NZ_JBQCWY010000693.1:0-1583 GCF_051956955.1 Neisseria sp. P0021.S005
ACGGCGCAGGATGGCTTCGTTGTCGTTCAGCCATTGGGTAAAGGTGCGCTGGGTAACAAACGGAGGGATATTGATGCTGACGGTATCGGCGGAAACGGGGCGCAAGATGAGGTTTTTCTTGGCACTGCGTTTGAGCTGGATATGAATGGTGAGGCCGTCTGAAAGGGTATGGGTATGGAGGTGGGGCATGATGTTGAGAAAAATATTGGACGGCATGGAAAGGGCGGGTATAGCGGCCCACCCGATGGAATGATTTATTTGGTTTTGGGCGCGAACGGGCCTTGTCCGGTAATCAGGGGCTGTTGGCTTTCGATCCATTGCTCGCATTGAGCCATGAGTTCGGCTTCATTGCCGTTGTTGTGGGCAATGGGTTTGCCGATGATGACGCTGACCGTGCCGGGGTATTTGAGGAAGGAATTGCGCGGCCAAAACTCGCCGCTGTTGAGCGCGACGGGGACGATGTCCATCTCAAACATTTTTGCCATGCGCGCGCCGCCGAGCTTATAGCGGCCTTTTTCGCCGGGCGGCAGGCGTGTGCCTTCGGGGAAAATGGTAATCCAATAGCCTTCGTTTTTACGCGCAAGGCCTTGTTCTAAAAGTTGTTTGTTGGCTTCGCGGCTGTTGCTGCGGTCGATGCCGATGGTTTTAACCAGTTTCAAGCCCCAGCCGAAGAAAGGGATTTTGAAGAGTTCGCGTTTGGCAACATAGACTTGAGGCGGAAAAATCTCTTGCAGGGCGAGGGTTTCCCAGCCGCTTTGGTGTTTGGCGCAAATGATGGCAGGGCGGTCGGGAATGTTTTCCGCACCGTTTAAGGTGTAGTTCAAACCGATGACGTGCTTGAGCGACCAGTTGAGGATGCGCACCCAAACTTGCGCCATTTTGTGCGCGCCGCCTTGGAAGGGCAGGGCAAGCAGCATAAAGGGGAACAGTAAAATAATGCTAGAGGAAAGGATGAACCAGTAAATCAGGTTGCGGATAATCAGCATATCGGGGAAAAGTCAGTCGTTTGAAGGCCGTCTGAACACCGTTGTCGGCAGTTTTCAGACGGCCTTGTCGTTTATAGGATGGCTTGCGCGGCTTCTTCGATTTGTGTGTTTTCACGCATGATGTATTGCGAGAAAGCGAGCAGGTTGTCGAAGACTTGGGTGTGTTCGGGCAGGTCTTGTTCGTGTTTGGCCAGCGTTTTTTTGCCTTTGCCAGTCAGGACGAGCGCGGATTTGCCTCCTGCAGCATCAATGGCTTGCAGGTCGCGCAGGCTGTCGCCGACCAGCCAGGTTTCGGCGGCATTGGCCTTGAAGCGTTCGATGATGTCGATAATCATGCCGGGCTTGGGTTTGCGGCATTCGCAGTTGTCGGCGGCGGTGTGCGGGCAAAACCAAATGCCGTCGATGGTACCGCCTGCTTGAACGGCAAGACGGTGCATTTTTGCGTGCATTTCGGTCAGGTCTTGCACGGTAAAGTATTTGCGGCCGATACCGGATTGGTTGGTGGCCACGGCGATGGTGTAGCCTGCCTGCGTTAAAAAGGCGATGGCATCCATGCTGCCTTCGATGGGAATCCATTCGTCAACGGATTTGACGAAA
>NZ_JBQCWY010000694.1:0-1583 GCF_051956955.1 Neisseria sp. P0021.S005
TTTCGTCAAATCCGTTGACGAATGGATTCCCATCGAAGGCAGCATGGATGCCATCGCCTTTTTAACGCAGGCAGGCTACACCATCGCCGTGGCCACCAACCAATCCGGTATCGGCCGCAAATACTTTGCCGTGCAAGACCTGACCGAAATGCACGCGAAAATGCACCGCCTTGCCGTTCAAGCAGGCGGTACCATCGACGGCATTTGGTTTTGCCCGCACACCGCCGCCGACAACTGCGAATGTCGCAAACCCAAGCCCGGCATGATTATCGACATCATCGAACGCTTCAAGGCCAATGCCGCCGAAACCTGGCTGGTTGGCGACAGCCTGCGTGACCTGCAAGCCATTGATGCCGCAGGCGGCAAATCCGCGCTCGTCCTGACCGGAAAAGGCAAAAAAACGCTGGCCAAACACGAGCAAGACCTGCCCGAACACACCCAAGTCTTCGACAACCTGCTGGCTTTCTCGCAATACATCATGCGTGAAAACACACAAATCGAAGAAGCCGCGCAAGCCATCCTATAAATGACAAGGCCGTCTGAAAACTGCCGACAACGGCGTTCAGACGGCTTTCAAACGACAGACTTTTCCCCGATATGCTGATTATCCGCAACCTGATTTACTGGTTCATCCTTTCCTCTAGCATTATTTTGCTGTTCCCCTTTATGCTGCTTGCCCTGCCCTTTCAAGGCGGCGCGCACAAAATGGCGCAAGTTTGGGTGCGTATCCTCAACTGGTCGCTCAAGCACATCATCGGCTTAAACTACACCTTAAGCGGCGCGGAAAACATTCCCGACCACCCCGCCATCATTTGCGCCAAACACCAAAGCGGCTGGGAAACCCTCGCCCTGCAAGAGATTTTTCCGCCGCAAGTCTATGTTGCCAAACGCGAACTTTTCAAAATCCCTTTCTTCGGCTGGGGCTTGAAGCTGGTCAAAACCATCGGCATCGACCGCAGCAACAGCCGCGAAGCCAACAAACAACTCTTAGAACAAGGCCTTGCGCGTAAAAACGAAGGCTATTGGATTACCATTTTTCCTGAAGGCACACGCCTGCCGCCCGGTGAAAAAGGCCGCTACAAGCTCGGCGGCGCGCGCATGGCAAAAATGTTTGAGATGGACATCGTCCCCGTCGCGCTCAACAGCGGCGAATTTTGGCCGCGCAACTCCTTCCTCAAATACCCCGGCACGGTCAGCGTCATCATCGGCAAACCCATTGCCCACAACAACGGCAATGAAGCCGAACTCATGGCCCAATGCGAGCAATGGATCGAAAGCCAACAGCCCCTGATTACCGGACAAGGCCCGTTCGCGCCCAAAACCAAATAAATCATTCCATCGGGTGGGCCGCTATACCCGCCCTTACCATGCCGTCCAATATTTTTCTCAATATCATGCCCCACCTCCATACCCACACCCTTTCAGACGGCCTCACCATTCATATCCAGCTCAAACACAGTGCCAAGAAAAACCTCATCTTGCGCCCCGTTTCCGCCGATACCGTCAGCATCAATATCCCTCCGTTTGTTACCCAGCGCACCTTTACCCAATGGCTGAACGACAACGAAGCCATCCTGCGCCGT
>NZ_JBQCWY010000695.1:0-1582 GCF_051956955.1 Neisseria sp. P0021.S005
AGGCGGTGGCTCTGGACAGGGAGGCGGAGCCGAGAGTATTACGCTTGAACGAGTCGTTGACGGCGGTAGTGTGCGGGAAGATGAAGGTGAAGGGAAGCTGTACGGACGGTGAGGAGATATTTAGGGGTAATGATGCGGAGTGTAAACCATTTGGCGCATAGGGTGGTCGTCTGAAGGGATAAAAGAAAAAAGGGCAAAAGAAAAGGACGTGTGTGGACACGTCCTTTGGGGGGAGAGGGGTTATTCGCTCCAGCTGACCCAGCCCAGCATCCAAGTAAGGAGAATCAGACCACCAAATACGATGCGGTAGTAGGCAAAAGGCACATAGTTTTTACTGGAGACAAATTTCAGCAAAGCTTTTACTGCCAATAAACCGGCGATAAATGCTGCGATAAAACCGATGGTAATTTGTCCGACATCTTGCAAGGTAAAGAGTCTGTAGTTTTTTAAGATGTCGTAACCTGTTGCCGCAATCATCATCGGCACGGCAAGGAAGAATGAGAATTCGGTAGCTGTTTTACGTTCCAGCCCCCACAACATACCGCCCATGATGGTACTGCCTGAACGTGATGTACCAGGGATAAGGGCGCAAATTTGGGCGCATCCTACAACAAATGCGTCGATTGGGCGCATATCATCTACATGATTGACTTTAGGTTTGGCTGTTACTTGGCGTTTTTCAACCCATAAAATGAAGAAGCCACCGAGTACCAGCATGGTAGCAACAGTAATTGGGTTGAAAAGGTGTAATTTAATTTGTTTGCTGAATAATAGACCCACAATTGCGGCAGGTATGAAGGCAATAAATAAATTCAGTACAAAGCGATTGGCTGTCCGTTCTTTACCGAGTCCTTTTATGATATGGGTAAATCGTTGGCGGTATTCGAATACGACGGCTAATACGGCACCGAGCTGGATAGCAATTTCAAATACTTTTCCGTTGCTTTGAAAGTTCATTAAGTTACCGAATACAATCAAGTGACCGGTACTGGAAATAGGGAGAAACTCGGTTAAACCTTCGATAACACCGAGAATAAGTGCTTTGAATAAAATCAGAATGTCCATAAGTTTTCAGACGGCCTTGAGGCCGTCTTTCTTTTGTTGATTAGTTAAAGTGGTTTTGAGGATTGTTCGCGGCGGACTTTGACGATGAGCTCGTCTATGGTTTTCATACCGGCTTTCCAGTCGGTACCGTTGAAATTGACTTTGTATTTACCACCGACGATGACAGTTGGTGTGTTTTCAATTCGATAAGTTTCCGTCAATTGCTGCATTTTTGCAGCAGCCGATGCGGCAGTAGGACTGTTATAGGCTTGAAGCAGTTTTTGACTGTCAAAACTCGTCTGTTTACCCACCCATGATCGGAATACATTGGTATCAGCCAGGTTGATTTTTTGTTCGTAAACTGCTTTGAAGATGACTGGATTGGCTTGATATTTCAAACCTGAAAGATTAACGGCAGCGGCTACTTTGGCCAAGCCTAACATTTCAGGCATCCAAACGACGTGTTCTGTCCGTAAGGAAACATCTTTGGCAAAGGTTTTGCTGTGTTGCAACAAAACTGGATCGAGATGGTAACAAT
>NZ_JBQCWY010000696.1:0-1582 GCF_051956955.1 Neisseria sp. P0021.S005
GCTCTTGCAGGCTGCCCAGTCGTTCAAACGCGGCTTGGGCGATTTGGAAGCGCCAGCCCTCATGGGTATGCACCAGTTGCAAAGCCCTGCCCTGCCAGCGGGCCTTCAGTTGCGCCAACACATCAATCAGCTTGTCTTGCGACAACGGCGGCACGCACAATTCGCGCATGGCTTTTTCGTTTAAGGGTTCGACTTGCGTCAACAGCGCCGCTTCAATCAGCGCATCGGGAGAAAGTTTTTCAGTCATAATAAAATCAATGTTCAGACGGCATAAACAGCCAAAGGCCGTCTGAAAGATAATATGGTCAGCGGTTTGTTATGCGCTCAAATGCGCTTTCAGTTTTTCTTCGTCCAAAAACCAATGGCAGATTTCGGTATCGCCATCCAACAAAACAGGCACCAGCTCATTGTACTTTTCTTCTAAAACCGGATCTTCATCAACATCGACAATATCCAGCTCAAATCCAAACTGCTCCTGATAAGGCTTTAATTGTTCGCGCATTTTGTGGCACAGGCTGCAATACTCCCGAAACATCAAGGTCAGTTTCATGGCGGTTACTCTCGGAGGAACAAAAGCGACCATTGTATAGCAAAATGCCTCCAAACCATACAGGCATGACAAAGGCCGTCTGAACAGGCGCGAAACAACGCCTTCAGACGGCCTTTGTGTGTATTCTGAAATTAAGACTGAACGTTGATACCGGCAGTCACGGTATTTTGGGCACTGCTTGCAGTCAAAAATGACGCTGCCAATTCGCCGCAACAACCGCAACAAGTCGCCACGCCTAATTGAGCCTGCAAATCACTCATGGTGGTTGCACCGGCGGCGATGGTCTCTTTGATGTCGTGGTCAGTAATGGCATTGCAGATACATACAAACATAATGTGCTCCAATTATTTTGTTACCCTCTGTAATTGAGAGTAGGATTTATTCTTGAACGTAAATATAAATAAAAACGGTTTGCATTGCAATATTGACACAGTCCTTTTGCTTTGAAATTTTTCTATGAAATTTTATATTTTGATTGATATTTTATAATTTTGAAGTTTGATAACCTTTCAGACGGCCTTAATAACAAAAAGCGGCTTCTTCGAGATGCCGCCTTTATTTATGAACGGGAATGGTGTTCATCGACCATGTTTTTCAAACGGATATTGGCAACATGGGTATAAATCTGCGTAGTATTGATATCGGAATGTCCCAACATCATCTGGACTGAGCGCAAATCGACGCCGTGATTGACCAAATGCGTGGCAAAAGCATGGCGCAAACCGTGCGGGCTGAGCGAAGCAATACCGGCCGCTTCGGCATATTCTTTGACTATCATCCATGCAAGCTGACGGCTGATGCCGCTGCGTTTCTGGCTGACAAATACTTCGTCGCAAATTTTGTTTTTCAGCAACAACGGACGCGATTCGTTGCAATAGCGTTCTACCCAATATGCCGCTTCCTGTCCCAACGGAACCAGACGCAATTTGTCGCCCTTGCCTATGGTACGGATACTGCCGCGATGTAAATCGATATCGCTGAGCGTCAATTTGACGGCTTCGGTCACGCGCAAACCTGTTGCATACATGACTT
>NZ_JBQCWY010000697.1:0-1580 GCF_051956955.1 Neisseria sp. P0021.S005
AGATTTCTGCCACACCGTTCAGACGGCCTTGATCATAAAACCGAATGTTCGATTACAGCTCGAAATCGCCCAAATCGTCGGCATTGACTTCCGAATCAATCTGACCAATCAGGTAAGAGGAAATTTCCACTTCCTGCGGCGCAACCTGTACATTGTCAGAAGACAGCCATGCGTTGATCCAAGGAATCGGATTTTGGGTCGCACCTTCAAATCCGGCAGGAAGGCCAACCGCCTGCATACGCAGATTAGTAATGTATTCAACGTATTGAGCCAGAATTTCTTTATTCAGGCCAATCATCGAACCGTCTTTAAACAGATAGGCCGCCCATTCTTTTTCCTGTTCGGCTGCTTTTTTGAAGAGATTGAAACACTCGTCCTGCAATTCATTCGCAATTTCAGCCATTTCAGGATCATCGGCACCGGCACGCATCAGGTTGAGCATATGCTGGGTGCTGGTCAGGTGCAGGGCTTCGTCACGGGCAATCAGCTTGATGATTTTAGCGTTGCCTTCCATCAATTCGCGCTCGGCAAAGGCGAAAGAGCAGGCGAATGAAACGTAGAAGCGGATAGCTTCCAATACATTGACGCACATCAGGCAGAGATAGAGTTTTTTCTTCAACTCGCGCAAAGATACGGTAACAAGCTTGCCGCCGACATTGTGCGAACCTTCGCCCAACAGATTGTAATACTGAGTGTATTCAATCAAATCATCGTAATAGCAGGCAATGTCTTCAGCACGGGCGATGATGTATTTGTTTTGCACAATATCATCGAACACGACTGAAGGATCATTCACGATATTGCGGATGATATGAGTGTAGCTGCGCGAGTGGATGGTTTCGCTGAAGCTCCACGTTTCAATCCACGTTTCCAGCTCGGGAATAGACACTAAAGGCAAGAACGCAACATTCGGACTGCGGCCTTGGATCGAATCGAGCAAGGTTTGGTATTTCAGATTGCTGATGAAAATATGTTTTTCGTGTTCGGGCAGATTGGCGTAGTCAATACGGTCGCGCGACACGTCGATTTCTTCCGGACGCCAGAAAAACGACAGCTGCTTTTCAATTAGTTTTTCAAATACTTCGTATTTCTGCTGGTCATAACGGGCAACATTCACCGGCTGACCAAAAAACATCGGCTCTTTCAGCGCGTCGTTTTTGGTCTTGGAAAAGGTGCTGTATGACATAGTTAAGTGTTCGCAGGACATAGTGGGCTCTTTTTAGATTAACTTAAAATGGTAATATTAATATTGTGAAACTTATCTCTTTTATCTAAAAACATACTTATTAATTATTGAAATCTTTAATATTTTCAATTAATTCAAAACCCTTATTAGCTAACTCTAAAATCCCCGTAAAACAGGTAACTTTTTTTGCAATTTCTCCCATTTTAGAAAGGAGATTCTTACCAGTTTCTGTATTGCTCATGAATTCTTTATATTCATGATTGAAATACATATGACCAACAGTATTTTCTAGGGCTTCGATAATAGCTTCAGAACCAGTAATTGCATATTGATCAATGGATTCAATAAGACGCAAAAGATATTTTAGAATAGAAGACTTAACATTTTCTTCTAT
>NZ_JBQCWY010000698.1:0-1580 GCF_051956955.1 Neisseria sp. P0021.S005
GTCGGTGGCTGTCATGTTTTTAAATATCTACAATATGCAGCACCTCAATACATTCAGGCGCTTTTATATGGTTTATTTTCAGACGGCCTTGAATCATCAAGGCCCTAAAACATTATTCCGGCGCTTTAGTGTGCCAATCGCTGTTCAGCTGAACTTGATGTGCGGCACCCAAAATTTTGGCTTCGGAGAAATAGTTGCCGATAAATTGCACACCAATCGGCAGGCCGTTTGCGCTGAAACCGGCAGGCAGAGTCAGTGCAGGCAAACCGGCAAGGTTCACGGCGATGGTGTAAATATCGGATAAGTACATTTGCACAGGGTCGTGAATGTCGCTGCCGAGTTTTGGCGCGGCAGTCGGCGCAGTCGGCGCCAAAATGAAATCACATTGACCAAAGGCCGTCTGAAAATCATTGGCAACCAGACGGCGCAGTTTTTGCGCTTTCAAATAGTACGCATCGTAGTAACCATGGCTCAATACATAAGTACCGATCATGATACGGCGTTTGACCTCGCTGCCAAAACCTTCGGCACGGGTGTTGCTGTACATTTCTTCCAAATCGCCAAATTGCACCGCACGGTGGCCATAACGTACGCCATCAAAACGGGACAAGTTGGTACTTGCTTCAGCAGAGGCAAGAACGTAATAAGCAGGAATCGACAATGATGTTTGCGGCAGGGAAACTTCAACAGTCTCCGCTCCTTGTACTTTGAGCAAATCAATAACGCTTTGCAAGGCCGTCTGAACATCGGCATCTGCGCCTTCGCCAAAATATTCTTTAGGCAAACCGATTTTCAAACCTTTGAGCGGCTTGTCCAAATCACGGGTGTAGTCTTCTTTGTCGCGCTCCAAACTGGTGGAATCGCGCTCGTCAAAGCTGGCCATAGCGTTCAACAAAATCGCGCAGTCTTCGGCTGTTTGCGCCATAGGGCCGGCTTGGTCGAAGCTGGAAGCATAGGCAACCATACCGAAACGTGAAACCGTACCGTAAGTCGGCTTGATGCCGGTAATACCGCAATGCGATGCAGGCTGACGGATAGAACCGCCGGTATCCGAACCCAACGCAACCGGTGCCAAACGCGCCGCAATCACGGCAGCCGAACCGCCTGACGAACCGCCGGGAACATGTTCAAGATTCCATGGGTTTTTGGTTGCGCCGTAGAACGAAGTCTCATTGGTCGAACCCATGGCAAATTCGTCCATATTGGTACGGCCAAGAGTAACCATGCCGGCATCCAACAGGTTTTGCACCACAGTAGCAGTATAAGGAGAAACGAAGTTATCCAACATTTTGGAGCTGCATGCACTGCGCCAACCTGTTTGGCAGAAAATATCTTTGTAAGCAACCGGCACACCGGTCAAAGCTGTTGCATTACCGGCCGCGATACGCGCATCGGCTGCTTTAGCTTCAGCAAGGGTCTTATCTTGATCGATGGTAACGTAGCCGTTGATGGTAGGGTTTTTCGCAGCAATAGCGGCCAAATATTCGGTCGCCAATTCGACTGCGGAAATTTGTTTGGATTGCAGCAGGCTGCTGGCTTGTTTGAGCGTGTAAGCGGTCATTGTGCCGTACTTTCTATAA
>NZ_JBQCWY010000699.1:0-1575 GCF_051956955.1 Neisseria sp. P0021.S005
GATTACTGCTATGTGGCTGCGACTGCAACTGCGTTTGGTAAAAATCTGTTGCCCCGAGTAGCAGCCCTGTTGGATGTGCCACAAGTTTCGGATTTAACCGAAGTTGTGGATAACTCGACATTTGTCCGTCCGATTTATGCCGGTAATGCATTTGAAACTGTTCAATCCAATTCTGAAAAACTGGTGCTGACTTTCCGTGCAACCGCATTTGATGCTGCCGGACAAGGCGGTAATGCAGAAGTGGTCAATGTTGAGGCAGCGCCTGCTCAAAACCTGAGCCGTTTCGTAAACCGTCAACTTTCCCAGTCTGACCGCCCTGAATTGACTCAGGCAAAAGTGATTGTTTCCGGTGGCCGTGCATTGGGCAGTGCTGAAAAATTCAATGAAGTGTTAACTCCATTGGCGGATGCTTTGGGTGCAGCGATTGGTGCATCCCGTGCGGCAGTGGATGCCGAGTATGCGCCAAACGATGCCCAAGTCGGACAAACCGGTAAAGTGGTTGCGCCGCAACTATACTTCGCTATCGGTATTTCTGGTGCTATCCAACACGTTGCCGGTATGCAGGACAGTAAAGTGATTGTTGCCATCAACAAAGATGCTGACGCTCTGATTTTCAATGTGGCAGATTACGGCTTGGTTGGTGATTTGTTTGAAGTTGTGCCTCAACTGACTGAAGCACTGAAAAACTAATGTTTCACGTGAAACGTTCAGACGGCCTTTTATAACAAAGGCCGTCTGAAAATATTTTGGCATGATTACGACCTATAAAACCATTACCACACTGACACAGGCTGAATTTAAAGATAAAGGCAGCCGCTTCATCGCGTACGCCTATCCGATTCGCACTTTGGCCGATGTGAAGAAGTATCTCGACCCATTAAAGGAAGAGCATCACAAGGCGCGACATTGGTGCTACGCCTATCGATTGGGTGTGGATGGAATGCAGTTTCGTGCAAACGATGATGGAGAACCGTCCGGAAGCGCAGGTCGCCCTATTCTGGGGCAGATTGATTCTGTCGGCGTAACGGATGTGTTGGTTGTAGTTGTGCGCTATTTTGGAGGTACGCTATTGGGTGTTCCCGGTCTGATTCATGCTTATAAGGAATCAACAGCTCAGGCATTGGCGATAGCTGAAATTGTTGAAAAGAATGTCGAAAAGACAGTTTGGTTGAAGTGTGAATATCCTGTTTTGAATGAGGCTATACGGATTGCCAAACAATATCAGGCCGATATTGTGGAACAGGATTTGCAGCTGGATTGTAAGTTAACAGTGAAAATAGCGTTGACCGATTATGAAACCTGTATTGCTGCTTGGAAAAATACGCGCCAAATTGAAATAGATACTGAACAGCCGTTTGAATAAAAGGTCGTCTGAACATATTTGAGAAATCAAAAGTTTCAGACGGCCTTTGATGTTTTAGCCTTGGTATCTGTCTAAAGCATTTACGCTTGAGCGCAGGTGTTCCCAAGCCAGTTGATGAAATTCCCCCAGTGCGTTCCATAGGGCATCTTCGCTCATAATGCTGTATTCGCCCTGTGTACGCAAATCAACATCTGCCCCTTCTTCAATGGCTT
>NZ_JBQCWY010000700.1:0-1567 GCF_051956955.1 Neisseria sp. P0021.S005
TGGAGCGATGTGATGTTTATTGCCACTTCAAACAGCTTGAATATCCCGACTCCGCTGCTTGACCGTATGGAAATTATCCGTCTGTCCGGTTATACGGAAGAGGAAAAAATCAATATCGCCATGCAATACCTTGTGCCGAAACAAATGAAGCGCAATGGTGTGAAAGAGGGTGAGTTGGTGGTTGATGAAAGTGCGGTGCGCGATATTATCCGTTACTACACTCGCGAGGCCGGCGTCCGCTCGTTGGATCGCGAAATTGCCAAAATCTGCCGCAAAGTAGTAATGCAGGTTACCTTGAATGAGGATAAGAAAAAAGCGTCCAAATCCAAAACAGCAAGCAAGGCCAAGCCTAAAGCAATTAAAGTTACTGAGAAAAATCTGCATGACTATCTAGGCGTGCGCCGTTTCGACTATGGCGTGGCCGAAAGCGAAAACCGCATCGGCCAGGTAACCGGTCTGGCTTGGACTGAAGTCGGTGGCGAGTTGTTGACTGTTGAGGCGGTTGCCTTGCCGGGCAAGGGTACGATTCAATGTACCGGCCAACTGGGCGATGTGATGAAAGAATCAGTATCGGCCGCATGGTCGGTTGTCCGTTCCCGTGCCGAATCAGTGGGTCTGGCTCCTGATTTTTACGAGAAGAAAGACATTCACGTCCATGTGCCGGAAGGTGCGACGCCGAAAGACGGTCCAAGCGCAGGTATTGCCATGACTTTGGCGATGGTTTCTGCCTTTACCAAAATTCCGGTGCGTGCGGATGTGGCGATGACCGGTGAAATCACTTTGCGTGGCGAAGTGTTGCCGATCGGCGGTTTGAAAGAAAAACTGCTGGCTGCTTTGCGCGGCGGCATCAAGCATGTATTGATTCCGAAAGACAACGTCAAAGATTTGGAAGAAATCCCTGAAAATGTCAAAACCGGTCTGACCATCCATCCGGTCAAATGGATTGATGAAGTGTTGGCTTTGAGTCTGGAAACTCAGCCTGAGCAATGGGTTGCCGAATTGGCAGTTGCCGAGACCGTGCAAACTCCTAAGACAAAGTCAAGAACAAAAGCAACCAAGCATTAAGTTGGCCGTCTGATGTTGCAAAAAATGTGGTTTTGCCCTGAATGCCCCAAAAATAGGGCAATTCCACATTTTTTACTTGACATGATAATTTCAGAATTGCTATAAAGTGCGTATGTGCTTTGAAAGCGCTCAAGCCCCGAGTATTCGGGCATTTCATCATCTTTATACGATAGGAAGGGACTAATTGTGAACAAGTCTGAATTGATCGAAGCAATTGCTCAAGAAGCCGGCATTTCCAAATCTGCTGCGCAAAAAGCTTTGGATGCTACTACTAATGCCGTAACCAACGCATTGAAAAGCGGCGACACTGTTACTCTGGTCGGTTTCGGTACTTTCTACGTCGGCGAACGCGCCGAACGTCAAGGCCGCAACCCAAAAACTGGCGAGCCTTTGACTATTGCTGCTGCTAAAACTCCTAAATTCCGTGCCGGTAAAGCATTGAAAGACGCTCTGTAATTTAGAGTCTTTCCCTGAATGGGAATAAAAAACCGATTTGATTCGG
>NZ_JBQCWY010000701.1:0-1564 GCF_051956955.1 Neisseria sp. P0021.S005
GCTCATGTGCTTTGCTGTCGTGTTAAGTGTGGATGGCTGGATTGTACCGTTATTCGGTATGCTTGGGTTGTTTTCAGACGGCCTTTTTGCGGATGATGACGATATGGCGTTCGGCATTGAGTTGGGGAACGTGCAATGCTTCGACTTTTTCGACAGCGACGCTTTCGGGCAGTTTGTCGATTTCTTCTTGCGGGTATACGCCTTTCATGGCCGCCCAGTAGCCGCCGTCTTTGAGGAGGTGCTCGGTCCAGTTGACGAAGTCGGCGAGTTCGGCAAAGGCGCGGCTGGTGATGACGTCGGCGCGGCAGTCGGCGGCGGCTTCTACGCGGCCGCTGATGATGCGGACGTTTTTAAGGCCGAGTTCGATGACGGCTTGTTGCAGAAAGGCGGTTTTTTTGGTGTTGGCATCGAGGAGGGTGATGTCGAGGTCGGGGCGGCAGATGGCAGTGGGTATGCCGGGCTGTCCGCCGCCAGAGCCGACGTCGAGCATGGTTTGCGCGTGTTCGATATAGGGTAAGAGGGTCAGGCTGTCGAGCAGGTGGTGGCTGACGGTTTGGGCGGGATCGCGCAGGGCGGTCAGGTTGTAGGTTTTGTTCCACTTTTGCAGCAGGGCGGCATAGTCTAGCAGTTTGGCCTGTTTGGCTTCGTCGATGTCCAAACCCAGTGCCTGTATGCCGTCGCGGAGCTGTTGCGCCTGATTCATTTGTTATTCCTTATTGGTTAAAACGCGTTGGATGTAATGGTAACGGAAAGCATGCCGTCTGAAAATGTTTGCGCCTATTGAATCAACGTTTCATTTTGTGAAAGACGATGGGCTGCTCCGGCGCGCGCGTGAGCTGTTTGGGCAGGGTCAGCATGGCGATGATCCATACGGAGAGGGTGTAGTAAAACACGCCTTGCCCGCGCATACCGGCCAATGCGGCATTGCCTAAGATGGCTTCAAAAATCAAGCCTGCCGCCGCCGAGGCACACGCTGCGACACCGGCAAGGAATAGGGCGTAACGCGAATGCCGGCGCATCATTTTTTTATACGCCAGCTTGGTCAGTCCGCCGGCAATCGGCAGATTGAGGAAGGCAAACATGCCGCAGACAAACCATGCGACGGAATCCTGCCAGCCGCTTTGCCATGCCCACACGCCGTCTTTGACCGTTATCAGCAGCCCTTGGCCGTCTGAAAAGGCGATTTGCACGATATTGTGCAATATCATCGCCAGCGGCAGGGTAAGGAACATCAGTGCGACCAATAGGGGGCGATAGGGTTTTTCTTGTGTCAGATACATGGCGGTTTGCCTTGGGAAAATAAGTTGAAATGATAGCAGATTGGCGGTTGATTCACGTTTGTTAGCGCTGAAATTGCTGACAAAAACGGTCAATTAAAAAAGAAATGAAAAATTCTTTTTTCTTGGTAAACGTTGGCGGATAAAGGGTAAGAAAACGTTTTCAGACGGCTTAATCTCTTATTTTTATATGAACCGAACAGAAAATCTTTGCATTTCTCCGTAAAATCTACTAAATTCTCAATAACATATTATAAAGACCTGAAATCTGGAACCCAAACCGAAAC
>NZ_JBQCWY010000702.1:0-1562 GCF_051956955.1 Neisseria sp. P0021.S005
TTTTGGACCAAGGCAGAGACAATACTACTTTGCGTTCCAGATTTTCTAAAGTTTCAACAGTTACGCTCATCGTAAGCCCTTAAATTTGTTGTGTTTAAACGGTTATCCTTCTGCTCAGTATTCCGAAGAATTTCGGAAGCGTGCATAAGGTCAAAATTTAGCTGCTTAGTATAACACAATGTTTCACGAATAACATAAAAAGGCCGTCTGAAAAGTGGGAAATTCTTTTCAGACGGCCTTTGTGTTTTGATATTGTTGTTTTTTACAGCTGGTCTTTTTGTGCCAGAATCCGTCGGCTGCCGTTGATGTCTGCCGGAGAAAGAACACCGGCATTTTCAAGCGCATCTATCAAATTGGCGGCACGGTTGTAGCCGATGCGCAATTGGCGTTGCAGGGCGGAAATGGAAGTCTTGCGGCTCTCCAATACGAAGGCAACGGCTTGATCAAATAACTCATCGCTGTTTGCGTTCGGATTGACAATATTGGTGGTCTCGATGGCCGCTTCGCCACTGAGCAGACCTTCCACATAATTGGTTGGAGCCTGTTCTTTGACGAAATTGACAACTTGATGTACTTCATCATCGGAAACAAATGCACCTTGCAGGCGTGTCGGTTCTGCGCTGCCCGGTTGCAGGAATAACGAGTCGCCGTATTTGAGCAATTCGTCTGCACCCATTTGGTCAAGAATAGTGCGGCTGTCGATTTTGCTTTGTACGGTAAAGGCCATACGTGTCGGAATGTTGGCTTTAATCAGGCCGGTAACCACATCAACGCTTGGGCGTTGAGTGGCGACAATCATGTGAATACCTGCCGCACGCGCTTTTTGGGCAAGACGTGCGATTTGCTGCTCAACGGATTTGCGTTCGGTCATCATTAAGTCAGCCAACTCGTCGATAACGACCACAATCAACGGCAGTTTTTCCAGAGGCTCAGGATCGTCAGGATTTAAGCTGAACGGGTTGAGCAATGGTTTGCCTGCTGCTTTGGCTTGTTCGACTTTTTGGTTGAAACCGTCCAAATTACGCACGCCGGCATGGGAAAGCAGGCGATAGCGTTTTTCCATTTCGGCAACACACCAGTTCAATGCTTGGCCTGCCTCACGCATATCGGTCACAACCGGGCAGAGCAGATGCGGAATGCCGTCGTAAATGCTTAATTCCAGCATTTTCGGGTCAATCATAATGAAGCGGACTTCGTCGGGCGTGGCTTTGAAGAGCATGGACATAATCATGCCGTTCACGCCGACAGATTTACCCGATCCGGTCATACCTGCGACTAAAAGATGCGGCATTTTTGCCAAGTCGCCGACAACGGGGGTACCTGCAATATCTTTACCCAAGGCAACGGTCAGTTTGGACTTGGCGTCGGTAAACACGGATGAAGAGAGGATTTCGCTCAACATGACATCTTGGCGTTTCTCGTTGGGCAATTCAATGCCCATGGTGTTTTTACCGGCAATGGTTTCTACGATGCGTACCGCTTGCAGAGACATCGAGCGCGCCAAATCTTTGGACAGGGCGACAATTTGACTGCCTTTGACACCTTGTGCCGGTTCGATTTCG
>NZ_JBQCWY010000703.1:0-1557 GCF_051956955.1 Neisseria sp. P0021.S005
GCTGATAAATACCCAAACAGTAAAGAGCGAGCGAGCCCAGTTAGCGTCCATGATGTTACCTTACGTTTTTCAATGCCAAGCCCAAGCCTTGCAGATAGGCGATAACAGCGTCCAGCTCTGATTTGTTAGCCAGCATTTCAGGTGCTTTGGCAATTTCTTCATCGCTGTAAGGTGTACCCACTTTACGCAGGGCTTTCATATGCGCCACAGTTGCCTCGGCATCGACTTTATTTCGTGCGAGCCATGGGAATGCAGGCATATTGGACTCCGGCACAACGTCGCGCGGGTTCAGCAGGTGGATGCGGTGCCATTCATCGGAATAACGGCCGCCAACACGAGCCAAATCCGGACCGGTACGTTTAGAACCCCATTGGAACGGATGGTCATAAACAGACTCACCGGCAACAGAGTAATGACCGTAACGTTCAGTTTCTGCACGGAATGGACGAATCATTTGAGAGTGGCAGTTGTAGCAGCCTTCGCGCACATAAATATCACGACCGGCCACTTGCAGGGCGTTGTATGGTTTCACGCCGGGTGCAGGTTCGGTAACTGCCTTGGTGAAGAACAGCGGAACAGCCTCAATCAGAAGGCCGACGCTGACTACAAGCAGGGTGAATACAATCAGTACGCCGACTTTTTCTTCAGCTAATTGTTGTAATTTCATTTTGGTAGCCTATCTTTCTTGTCATTAGTGGTGTTGAGTTTGAGAAACCGCAGGAATCTCAGCATCAACTGCTTTACCACTGATAGCAGTACGGTAAACGTTATATGCCATGATGCACATACCGCTCAGGTACAGAAGACCGCCGGCGAAACGAATCATGTAGTAAGGCATGGTACGTTTTACGGATTCAACGAAGGAATAAGTCAGCGTGCCATCGTCATTCAAAGAACCCCACATCAGACCTTGCATTACGCCGGCAATCCACATTGCAGCGATATACAGAACCACGCCGATGGTCGCGATCCAGAAATGCGCCTCAACCAATTTGGTGCTGTACATTTCATTTTTGCCGAACAAGCGGGGAATCATATAGTAAACGGAACCGATGGTTACAAAGCCCACCCAGCCCAATGCGCCGGCGTGAACGTGTGCAACAGTCCAGTCGGTGTAGTGGCTCAGAGCGTTAACGGTTTTGATAGACATCATCGGACCTTCGAAGGTAGACATACCGTAGAAAGACAGAGAAACGATCAAGAATTTCAAAATCGGGTCGGTACGCAGTTTGTCCCATGCGCCAGACAGAGTCATGATACCGTTGATCATACCGCCCCAAGAAGGCGCAAACAGGATCAAAGACAATACCATACCCAAAGATTGAGTCCAGTCAGGCAACGCGGTGTAGTGCAAGTGGTGAGAACCAGCCCACATATAAGTGAAAATCAAAGCCCAGAAGTGGACGACGGACAAGCGGTAAGAGTAAATCGGACGGCCTGCTTGTTTTGGTACGAAATAGTACATCATACCCAAGAAGCCGGCTGTCAGGAAAAAGCCCACCGCATTGTGGCCGTACCACCATTGAACCATCGCATCAATCGCACCTGCGTAAACCG
>NZ_JBQCWY010000704.1:0-1557 GCF_051956955.1 Neisseria sp. P0021.S005
GCTGATAAATACCCAAACAGTAAAGAGCGAGCGAGCCCAGTTAGCGTCCATGATGTTACCTTACGTTTTTCAATGCCAAGCCCAAGCCTTGCAGATAGGCGATAACAGCGTCCAGCTCTGATTTGTTGGCCAGCATTTCAGGTGCTTTGGCAATTTCTTCATCGCTGTAAGGTGTACCCACTTTACGCAGGGCTTTCATATGCGCCACAGTTGCCTCGGCATCGACTTTATTGCGTGCGAGCCATGGAAATGCAGGCATATTGGACTCCGGCACAACGTCGCGCGGGTTCAGCAGGTGGATGCGGTGCCACTCATCAGAATAGCGACCACCGACACGAGCCAAATCCGGACCGGTACGTTTAGAACCCCATTGGAACGGATGGTCATAAACAGACTCACCGGCAACGGAGTAGTGGCCGTAACGTTCAGTTTCTGCACGGAATGGACGAATCATTTGAGAGTGGCAGTTGTAGCAGCCTTCGCGTACGTAAATATCACGACCGGCCACTTGCAAGGCGTTGTATGGTTTCACGCCTGGCGCAGGTTCAGTAACTGCCTTGGAGAAGAACAGCGGGACAGCCTCGATCAGAAGGCCGACGCTGACTACAAGCAGGGTGAATACAATCAGTACACCAACTTTTTCTTCAGCTAATTGTTGCAATTTCATTTTGGTAGCCTATCTTTCTTATTATTAGTGGTGTTGGGTTTGAGAAACCGCAGGAATCTCAGCATCAACCGCTTTACCACTGATAGCAGTACGGTAAACGTTATATGCCATGATGCACATACCGCTCAGGTACAGAAGACCGCCGGTGAAACGAATCATGTAGTAAGGCATGGTACGTTTTACAGATTCGACAAAGGAATAAGTCAGTGTGCCGTCTTCGTTCAAAGAACCCCACATCAGGCCTTGCATCACACCGGCAATCCACATCGCGGCGATATACAGAACCACACCGATGGTTGCAATCCAGAAATGCGCTTCAACCAATTTGGTGCTGTACATTTCGTTTTTACCGAAGAGGCGTGGGATCATGTAGTAAACGGAACCGATGGTTACGAAGCCTACCCAACCCAATGCACCGGCATGAACGTGCGCAACAGTCCAGTCAGTATAGTGGCTCAGAGCGTTAACTGTTTTGATAGACATCATCGGGCCTTCGAAGGTAGACATACCGTAGAAGGACAGAGATACGATCAAGAATTTCAAAATCGGGTCGGTACGCAGTTTGTCCCATGCACCAGACAGAGTCATGATACCGTTGATCATACCGCCCCAAGAAGGTGCGAACAGGATCAAAGACAATACCATACCCAAAGATTGAGTCCAGTCAGGCAATGCGGTGTAGTGCAAGTGGTGTGAACCAGCCCACATATAAGTGAAAATCAAAGCCCAGAAGTGAACAACGGACAAGCGGTAAGAGTAAATAGGACGGCCTGCTTGTTTTGGTACGAAATAGTACATCATACCCAAGAAGCCGGCTGTCAGGAAAAAGCCCACCGCATTGTGGCCGTACCACCATTGAACCATCGCATCAATCGCACCTGCGTAAACCG
>NZ_JBQCWY010000705.1:0-1555 GCF_051956955.1 Neisseria sp. P0021.S005
TTATTTTTTTATGCACTACTTTTTGTAGTGTCATGTAATTTCAGCACAGAATATTCAATAAGACAATATCTTTCTTTTTAAAAAGATTTTTGAGGTTTTACCCTAAAAAGATATCTATTTAGACCGGTCAGATTGTTTACAATCCGCTAAAAATAAAGGCTGCGGCCGAGATAAAATGCCAAATGAAAGTTAATCAACCATTAATTAAGACTGCATCAATTAAAATGACACAATCGACAAATGGCACATTATTGAAAAATACAAACACGCAAATCTTGCTTTAAAAAAGCCTCAGGCCGTCTGAAAGATGGTTTTCAGACGGCCTGATGCTTGTTAACTATATTGATTCAGGTTGATGAATGTTGCCCAAGTAACTGCGCCAACAGTCGGGCAAAGCGTTCTGTCGCGCCTTCGCTGGTGTGCAAATACAGGGCTGGCTCGATGAGTTCCAATTCATTGAGCAGGAAGGTATCGCCGACCAATGTACCGTCCACTCGGGCGTAAACCGGCATTTGCGGCAAAGCGGCCAGTACGTCTTGTGCGGCACTGATGGCAAACTCGGGTGGCTCAATACCGAACACCGACACACCATAGGCCGAGTTGGCGCGCCATTCGCCTTGCGGCGGCTGACGGCGTACGGCATGGCTGAATATGCCGTTGAAAAACACCAGCGAGGTTTCACCCACCGTTTCGATTTCGCGGATATACGGTTGAACAATCATACCTTGCGGATAATCCACCATATCCACGTCCAATTCCTCCGCACAAACTTTGACCACGCCTTTGCCGCTCTGCCCGAATGCAGGCTTGATGACCGCGTTCGGCCATCCTTGTTGGTTCAGGATGTCGGACAATTCAGCTTTTTGCGGCGGAACGAACACGCTGGGAATCACTTGCGCGCCGCGTTCTGCTAAATCACACAAATAAGTCTTTTCCATATTCCAAGCCATCAGCTCGGGCGGATTGATAAAACGCTGCCCCGCCCGCTCGGCTTGTTCCAGCCATTGGCGGAAGGCTTCGGGTTCGGCGGCATAATCCCATGCACACAAAGGCAGTAAAAACGGCGCGGACGGATGGTTTTGCCACGCATCAAATACGGTTTTCACGCCCATGCTTTCCAAGCATGCCGCCAATGTTTTCAGGTTGTCCGATGGTTCGGGATAAGTTTGGCAGGTAATGAGTGCCAAAACGGTTTGCTCGGTCATGGTTGCCGCCTCGTTGCTAAAACCAAAATTATATAGCGAAATCAAACCAAAAGATTTTTCAGACGGCCTGATACAGGAGGCCGATTCTGATAAAATGGTTTTCCCCTTTTCCGTCGGAACATGCTCATGAAATCTGCCCACGTCCTTGTCTGGTTCCGCCGCAACCTCCGCCTGCACGACAATGCCGCGCTTAATGCCGCCGTTGCAAGCGGTTTGCCCATCGCCTGCGTCTGGGTCAGCCAAAGGCCGTCTGAAAACCACAATCCGCGTCAAAGCCTGTTCCACTATCAAGCCGCGCAAGAGCTGCATACCCGTCTGGCGGCACACCATATTCCTTTATATGTCGTTGC
>NZ_JBQCWY010000706.1:0-1553 GCF_051956955.1 Neisseria sp. P0021.S005
GGGCAGAACACATTGCCGCCGAGAAATATGTGGAATTGAGCAATTATCTGGTTCAAAAGGCCGTCTGAAACAGTGATGGCAATTTTTAAGCAACCTCCTATTCAATGGGGGTTTCTGGGTGATTCATATTTGTGGTGCGAGTTGGTGCAGTATTTTTCCAGTAAGGATATGCCGTCTAAGCAGCACCGTTTTGAAGCGGCAATTATCGGCGCAGTTTGGATATTGACCGGGCATCGTCTCGATAGGGAAGAGCAATTTAAAGTCAATCGGTACAATCAAGGCGAAATCTCCGGTGGCATAGTCAGTTGCCGCTTTTAGCTGGAAACGGCCATTCCTTTGCTTTGGCAGCGGCAAGCGCAACTCAAGCCCCGAAAATTTTGGCAGTTTGGAAAGAAATAATGATTAAATTCAAAAATGTACACAAACATTTTAAAGATTTGCACGTTATCAACGGCGTGAATCTGGAAGTTAAACAAGGCGAAGTGGTCGTTGTATGCGGCCCTTCAGGCAGTGGCAAATCTACGCTGATTCGTACGGTAAACCAACTCGAGCGCATTGAAAGCGGCGAGATTTGGGTGGACGGCATCAATGTTGCCGATCCGAAAACCGATTTGAACGAGGTGCGTGAAGAAGTGGGCTTTGTGTTCCAAGGCTTCAATCTGTATCCGCATTTGACTGTCTTGGAGAACATTATTCTTTCTCCGATGAAAGTAAAAAACCAAAGCCGTGAAGAGGCGGAAAAGAAAGCAATGGAGCTTTTGGAACGCGTCGGCTTGGCGCATAAAAAAGACGCGCTGCCCGGCCAGCTTTCCGGCGGTCAGCAGCAGCGTGTGGCGATTGCACGCGGTTTGGCGATGGAGCCGCGCGTGATGTTGTTTGACGAGCCGACTTCTGCGCTTGACCCTGAAATGGTCGGCGAAGTATTAAAAGTGATGAAAGACTTGGCGGAAAGCGGTATGACCATGATGTGCGTAACCCATGAAATGGGTTTTGCGCGCGAAGTCGCCGACCGTGTGATTTTTGTCGATAAAGGCCAGATTCTGGAAGATGAAACGCCGGAAGAGTTTTTTACCAATCCGAAACACGAGCGTGCCAAACAATTCCTGCAACAGGTGATGACACATTAAACTTAGGCCGTCTGAAATTTCAGACGGCATGATCGGTTTGAATGATTTTGAAAGTTGAAAATAATGTATTTTGTTGACCGTACTGCTGTCGTGCTGAAGCCGACCGCCCGTTTTTTGGAATGGTTGAAATCCTCCGATGAGAATATGCCCGATTTGACCGTCGAGCAACTGCGTACCAACTGCTCCGTATTCTTGGTGCCGCAATTTGACGAACCCGAATCCGTCATTTCCTATTTTGACGAACGCTACCAGCAGATTTTTGAAGCCGAATTGGCAGGCTGGGACATCGATAAAAGCAAATGGCCGCAAGACATGAGCCTGAAGGCTTTTTGGGAATTTTTCGATACCGAAATCCACGATATGGTTTTGGATATGGAAGAGGCGGAATTGAACATTACGCCTGTTTTCGACAATATGATGTAAAGC
>NZ_JBQCWY010000707.1:0-1552 GCF_051956955.1 Neisseria sp. P0021.S005
TTGACTTTCTCAATCCAGTCGTTTCCATCCTCAGAGGAGGCTGTATGAGCAGCAGATGTACGGCCGCTTTTTGATGCATGTGCGCTTTGTTTGTCTGAATTGTTACTTTGTTTATGACGAACAAAAACCAACACCAGCAAAAAAAGCACCAGCAAAAGAATAGTTAAAAGTTGATAGTTCAAGAACACCTCCCGGTCTTGTGCTGCAAACTGCATTTATTAACATCTGTTGCTTTACACGCAACTTCAACGCTATTAATTCCCCAAACGAATGATGATAACATGAACGCACCCATTTTCACATTAGAAACCCTACCCCCATAAAGGACTTGATACCAATTTACAACTCAAACACACCAATGGATTCAACATGCGAGGTTTGTGCAAACATATTCATGAT
The DNA here is from genome assembly GCF_051956955.1 of Neisseria sp. P0021.S005. Lineage (NCBI taxonomy): Bacteria > Pseudomonadati > Pseudomonadota > Betaproteobacteria > Neisseriales > Neisseriaceae > Neisseria > Neisseria sp. P0021.S005. Next base: position 400 of record NZ_JBQCWY010000707.1, read on the forward strand.
TCCTACCGCCTTAAACTTATAGCCCTTATCAACCAAGACACCGGCATCTCGTGCAAATGTTGATGGATTGCACGAAACATACACTATCTTCTGAGGCAAAAACGGCTTGTGTAGCGATTTGACAACAGCATAAGCCCCGTTTCTCGGAGGATCCAGCAACATCTTGTCAAATTGCCCCCACGACTCAACAGTTTTTTCATCGGTATCGAACAAGTCTGCAACAGAAAACGTCATATTCTCGGCACAACGATTCAGGCGTGCATTTTCCCTTGCCCTATCGACCAAATAATCGGCACCTTCAATACCGACAACCGATGCACCACTTTTTGCCAGCGGCAAACTAAAATTGCCCAAACCGCAAAACAAATCGGCAATCCTCTCCCCTTTTTGAGGGTTTAAAAGCCTGACCGCCCTTGCCACCATCACTTCGTTCAATTGCGCATTAATCTGCGTAAAATCACCCGGCTTGTAAGGCATTTCCACATCAAATTGAGCAAAAGTATAGTTCAGGGCAGGGCGTTCTCAGGGTAAAACGGCAAAGACTCGGCATGATCCTGCAGCCATATTTGCCATGCCTTTTCAGCACCCGACAATATCTTATCAAACCAATTACGCAATTCGCTTAATATTTGTCCAAACGGTTGATTTACGAAACGAATGTTGAATACGGTCACATTTTTTCCGCAATAAAACTCAACAAATTTCACTTTCACACCGTCATCATGCAGCTTTTGCAGCAAATTGCGGACATCAGGCAACCTATCGGACACATGCTTAGGCAAAATATGGCAATGGCGGATATTGACGACATCATGGCTTTTTTTGGCCTGAAAACCGAGTTTCAGACGGCCTTGCTTATCCATCGAAACACTTAAACGTGCTCTATCGCGATAATACCAGGAGTAACCATATAAAGGGGGCAAAATTATCTCAGGCTTGACCTTACCTATCCGTTCCAACTGCTCTTCCAAAATCCGTTGCTTTAATGCAACTTGCGCGCCAAAGGAAACATGTTGAAGCGAACAACCGCCACATGTATCAAAATAGCAACAAGCTGGCTCAATGCGTTCGGAAGAAGGTTTTAAAACCGTTTCGACCTGAGCTTCTGCAAACTGCTTTTTTTCTTTATGAATGGCAAACGTTACACGCTCTC
>NZ_JBQCWY010000708.1:0-1550 GCF_051956955.1 Neisseria sp. P0021.S005
GGTGAGGTCGGTTTGGTATTGGATGGGTTGCATGATGATTTGTGATTTTGTGGATTCAGGTCGTCTGAAAACTTACTATTTAACAATTACGATAGGTAATGGGGTTTTGGGGCGCTTTATAATTTTCTTGGGAAGAATAGGTCAGCTTATTCACGATTTCTTCATAAATGTCGGAGCCTTCTGGTAACGGCTTGCCTTCAAACATCCAACGACCTTGAATAATATCGTCGGCAGAAATCCATCTTTCGATTTCATACACTGCCAATGTCCAGCCGCGATAGACTGCAACTGCATATTTTGCTTTTTCACGTCGGCTTCCGATTTTCCAATATTTCCGTGTGCGTTCGTAAATTTCCTTATCCCTATTGGCTTCAGGAATATTCCCAGATCTAATGTCTTTTTTCAGTTTCTCGTATTCGTTATTAATCGTAATTAAAACAATAGGTTTATCAGTTTTCAATTCTTGCGCATCATATTTTCGTTTTAATTCGGATAAGCTCATCAATCCTACTTCAGAAGAATGTGTGCCGCCTTGAATATTAGTCAGCGGCTGCTGGCTCGGTTTGACTAAGGAGAGTAGGTCTATTGCCATCGCTTCATATTCAAAAGCCTGTTTGTCTGTTTGGATGTTGTGCCGCAGAATGTAATACACGGGTTGGTTTCCACTTTGATGTATTTCCCTAATCAAGGCAATTTTATCACTTGGCGTTTCTGTTTCTTGTAATGAACCTAGGGCATGATGGAAAACGCGATTGCCTATGCCTTTTCCTACATAGAAAATATTGCCGTCTCTAGGATCAATCAAGCAATAAACATAGTAAGCAAGTTTTTCTATAATGGAAGTTGAAAACATTTTTCCCTTAAAAGTGAATAAGCCGTAAATGAAATATCAATGGAGGTCGTCTGAAAGAAATTTCAGACGACCTTATGCGATCTGACCATCTCTTTACTGCAAAGCTCCAGGCACCATACCAATGCGATGGCGGCAATCGTCAGGGAAACGGTCAGCGCGGTCCAGAAGCCGTAAATGCCCATATCGACATGATAGGCAAGCAGGTAGCCGGGCAGCAGGCCGCAACCCCAGAAAGCCACGGCATGGATGAACATCGGCATTTTGGTCACTTTATAGCCGCGCAGCGCATATGAAGCGATACATTGGGTAGCATCTGCCAGTTGGAATAGGGAGGCAAAAAATAAAACGGTCGCGGCAATGCCTAATACTGCCGCATCGTTGGTGTACATACCGGCCAACTGAAAGCGAAAGATGACCAAGAGCAGCGCGGTACAGGTGGCAAGTACCCAGCCCAGCACCAGCGACACGCCTGAAATATAACGCGCCCGCAAAAAATCGCGCCGTCCGAGCGAAAAGCCAACGCGTACCGTGCTTGCAGAGCCGACGCTTTGCGGAACCATATACAAAATGCCCGACAGGCTGATGACGACTTGTTGCGCGGCGACATAATCTTCGCCGAATGGCGCCACCAAAAAGACGATAAACGAAAACGCGCTGGCTTCTAGAAAATAAGACAAGCCGATGGGTGCGCCGATTT
>NZ_JBQCWY010000709.1:0-1541 GCF_051956955.1 Neisseria sp. P0021.S005
AGGTTACGCCTACCGTTGGTACGGATAAACAGGACGTGAACGTTATTCGCGGTCAGTTAGAATATAAATTTTAATCACCGCAAATAAAAAACAGGCAGGATGTCCTGCCTGTTTTTGGTTTTCAGACGGCATGAATATAGGGCCGTCTGAAACAATGGATGAAACGCTTACCAGCTATCGCGCTTCATGCGGTCAAGCTGGCGGCGGTCGCGTTTGGTCGGGCGTCCGTCCGGATAAGCGGCGCTGATGCGGCTGGCTTGGTCGAGTTGTTTTTGAGCTTCGCGTTCGGCAGCCGTTTTCATGTCTTCTTCGTACAGTAAACGCGCTTCCGGTGCCGGGCGGCGTTGATGATTGAGCGCGGCGACTTTGAATTTGTAGGGGAGGGAGTTCAAAGTCATGTCGATGGTGTCGCCGGCGGAAATATTTTTGCTGTTTTTCACCTTCGAGCCGTTTACCAAAACCCTGCCCAGCTCAATGTGTTTTTGTGCCAGCGCGCGGGTCTTGAAAAAGCGCGCGGCCCACAGCCATTTGTCCAAGCGCATGGACGAATTGTCATGATCGTTTTTCATAGCCTGTTTGAAATGATTGAACTGAATTGAAGTTTATCATAAGATACGGCACTCCATGAGTTTAGTGCAGATATACTATTTCTTTGTTAAAGGCCGTCTGAAAGTTTTTTATTGCAAAAGATGGCAGTTTCCCTTTGAGAAATGCTGTCAAATACGTCTGATTAGCGTATCATGTCAGCAACCATTACCGAGAGCTTCGTTTTATGAAACCCGTTTTTTTGGACTTTGAACAACCCATCGCCGAATTAACCAATAAAATCGACGAGTTGCGATTCGTACAAGATGAATCTGCCGTCGATATTTCCGACGAGATTGCCAGACTGCAAAAGAAAAGCAACGAGTTGACCAAGTCAATTTTCAGCAAGCTGACTCCGGCTCAAATTTCACAAGTGTCTCGCCATCCGCAGCGTCCTTATACTTTGGACTACATCAACGGTATTTTTACCGATTTTGAAGAGTTGCACGGCGACCGCCATTATTCTGACGATCATGCCATTATCGGCGGTTTGGCACGTTTCAACGGTCAAAGCGTGATGGTTATCGGCCATCAAAAAGGCCGCGATACCAAAGAAAAAATCCGCCGCAATTTCGGTATGCCGCGTCCCGAAGGTTACCGTAAAGCGCTGCGCTTGATGCAGACTGCCGAGAAATTCAATATTCCGGTCATGACCTTTGTCGATACCCCGGGTGCGTATCCTGGCATTGGCGCGGAAGAACGCGGCCAGTCTGAAGCCATCGGCCGTAATTTATACGAACTGACCCGCCTGCATGTGCCGGTATTGTGCACCATTATTGGCGAAGGCGGTTCGGGTGGTGCATTGGCAGTGGCTGTCGGCGACTACGTCAATATGCTGCAATACTCGACTTATTCGGTGATTTCTCCCGAAGGTTGCGCCTCTATTCTTTGGAAAACTGCTGAAAAAGCAGCAGATGCCGCGCAAGCATTGGGTATTACCGCCAAACGCCTGCAAG
>NZ_JBQCWY010000710.1:0-1538 GCF_051956955.1 Neisseria sp. P0021.S005
ATGCCATGCTGATGCTCAATACGCCGATGCTCAATGCGCTGATGAAGGATGTTTTTTTCATGGGAGTGTCCTGAATATTGGGTTGATATGTGTTTATTGTTCGTTTTGACCGGCAGATTCACTGTCTGCGTTTTTCTCGGCAAAGCTGGTCATGAATTTGCCGATAAGGTTTTCCAAAACCATGGCGGAGCTGGTGACGGTAATGGTGTCGCCTGCCGCCAAAGAATCGGTATCGCCGCCTTGTTGCAGGCCGATGTATTGTTCGCCCAATAGGCCTGAAGTCAGGATTTGTGCGGAAACGTCGCTGCTGAACTGATATTGGCTGTCCAGATTGAGGGCGACTTTTGCCTGATAGGATTTAGGGTCGAGCTGAATGGAGGCAACACGGCCCACCAGTACGCCTGCGGATTTTACCGGAGCGTTGGTTTTCAAGCCGCCGATGTCGCTGAAATCGGCATAGACGGTGTAGGTTTGTGATGATTTGCCGAACGATTGTCCGCCGGCGGCGCGGAAGGCAAGAAAGCCGATAGCAGCCGCGCCTAGTAAGACAAACAGTCCTACCCAAAATTCCAAAGCATTTTTTTTCATGTGCTATTGTCCTTGTTTCATTCTTTTTAAGTGTCGTTTCAGACGGCCTTTAGTCGGTAAACATCCATGCGGTCAACATGAAGTCGACAGCGAGGATGGTCAGGGCGGAAGACACTACTGTGCGTGTACTGGCACGCAAAATACCTTCGGAAGTCGGTACGCAGTGGAAGCCCTGATGTACGGCGATTAACGTAACGGCTACGCCGAAAGCGGCGGATTTGATTAAGCCGTTGAGTACGTCGTAATGGAAGGTAATGTTGTTTTGCATTTGCGACCAGAAAATACCGCCGTCCAAACCCAGCCATTCGACGCCGACCAAATACGCGCCGTAAATGCCGGCAACGTTGAAAATCGAAGCCAGCAAAGGCATGGAAAACACGCCCGCCCAAAAGCGCGGCGCAACCACGCGTGCCACGGGGTCGACCGCCATCACGTTCATTGCTTCAAGCTGCTCGGTGGTTTTCATCAAGCCGATTTCGCTGGTCATGGCGCCGCCTGCGCTGCTGGCAAACAGAATGGCCGCCAATACGGGACCCAATTCGCGCAACAGGGAAGCGGCAACCATATAGCCTAAAATATCGGCGGATTTGAATTTTGCCAGCTGCGTATAGCCTTGCAAGCCCAATACCATGCCGACAAACAGGCCGGACACGGCGACAATCAGGACGGACAACACGCCTGCAAAGTAAATCTGGCGGATGCTCAGGCGCGGACGGGCAAACGCCGTGCCTGATTTGGCCAGGATCTGCAGGAAAAACAGCGTAATGCTGCCCAGCGATTGGATGAAGCCGAGGGTTTTTGCCCCGACGGAACGGATAAAATTCATAGGTTTCAGTTGATTGGTTAAATGGTTTTCAGACGGCCTTGTTTAAGTTTCAGGCCGTCTGAACATCAGCCCAGCAAGTCTTGTTTTAAAGTCGTTTGCGCCGGATAGCGGTATGCTACGGGGC
>NZ_JBQCWY010000711.1:0-1537 GCF_051956955.1 Neisseria sp. P0021.S005
CGGGTTACCAATGCTTCTTCGCCTTCAATTTGCACTTTTGATGCAAAAGTACCTTGAGCCGCATTCAACAACGCAGCCAGCATTTGGGCAACTTGGTTGGCGTCATCGTCAATTGCCTGTTTGCCCAGCAATAAAATTTGCGGATTTTCTTTATCCGCAACAGCTTTCAGCAATTTTGCAACGGCCAAAGGCTCCAACTTCGCATCAGTCTCAACATGAACCGCACGGTCGGCACCCATCGCCAAAGCAGTACGCAACGTCTCTTCGCATTTTTTCTCGCCAAGAGAAACAGCAACAATCTCGCTTACTTTTCCGGCTTCTTTCAAACGGACAGCTTCTTCTACCGCGATTTCATCAAACGGGTTCATCGACATTTTGACATTACCGATATCCACATCGGAACCATCGGCTTTCACACGAACTTTGACGTTATAGTCCACTACGCGCTTTACTGCGACCAGTGCTTTCATTCAATTCTCCTAAAAAGAATGTCCATCAAATCTAGCATACTGCTTTTGATACATTCTTTATATAAAATCCAATTCGGTTTTCACCAACATGATAAAACCAAATTTGTATAAATCTTGGCAAATAGAGCGGAATTATATCATTTCTAAAGCATTTACTCAGAAAATAAATCCACCCCCCAGCAATTATTTACCGTATGCTGCAACACAATCCATCAAGGTTTTATAAACCTCGTCAACATTGGGAATTTGAGCAATACCGCCTAAATTTTTTGCATAAGCCGAAACTTGAACGCCGGTCTTGACCGGATCTGTATCTGTATAAATTCCTACAACAGGCTTTTCCAACGCATTAGCAAGATGCAGTAGTCCGGTATCTACGCCAATAATGCCCTCTGCGTTTTTCAATAAAAATGCAGCCTGTAATAAATTCATTTTGTCGCAAACCGAAGCAAACGGTAAATCGCTTGCAATCTGTTCGGCACGCATTTTTTCGGTTTTATTTCCCCACGGCAAATATACATTGCATTGTTGTTCTTCATTCAACTTTTTCAATAATGCACGCCAGTGTTCTACCGGCCATAATTTACTGTCTCGACTGGTTGCATGCAAAGCAACGTAATAGGGGGATTGCAAATTTTTCAGACGGCCTAATTCAGGAACCGACAAACCAAATACCTGCGTCTCAGGCATTGTATAACCAAATACTTGGGCGAATAATTCACGGTTTCGCCAGACCGCATTTTTGCCTTTCGGCACGGCAAATGTTTTACTGTATGCAAAGGCAGCCAAACTTTCACGCGTGCTGTGTTTATCTAAACCGTAAATAGGGGATTTTGCCATTTTGGCAAAGCATGCGCTTTTAATCAGTCCTTGACTATCTAAAACAAAATCAAAAGATTCAGCCTGTAAATCCGTTTTCAGACGGCCTATTTCACGCCACGTTTCAGCCTGAAAAAGGTGTTTGCGCCACTGCCGCCATTTCATTACATGAACCTTTTTGACAAAAGGATGTAAGCGGGCAATATCTGCAAACCCTGCCTCACACAGCCAATGGAGCTCTACCTCAG
>NZ_JBQCWY010000712.1:0-1531 GCF_051956955.1 Neisseria sp. P0021.S005
GCGACAAAGTCTTTGTTGTCGCGTGTTTGATAGTGTTTGGAGACGTGATCCAGAATAATCATGGTTTATCCGTGTTTTCTTTAATTCGTGTGGCCATCAGGGTGTGCAGACGGCGGTTGTCGGCGCGTGCGACGGTAAATTGCAGGCTGCCGATGATGACTTTTTCGCCGCGTACGGGCAGGTGTCCCAATTCTTGAATGACCAGGCCACCGATGGTATCGGCTTCTTCGCTGCTGTATTCCGTACCGAAGAAGGTGTTGATGTCTTTGATTTCGGTGGCAGCGTGGATGCGCCAGCGTTCGGAAGAAACGGCGTGGATATTGTCGGCGCTGTCGTCTTCATCAAATTCGTCTTCGATGTCGCCGACGATTTGCTCGATGATGTCTTCAAAGGTTACCAGGCCGGATGTACCGCCGTATTCGTCAATGACAATCGCCATGTGGTTGCGTTGTTCGCGGAATTCTTTTAAAAGGGAGGCCAGTGATTTGCCTTCGGGGACGAAAACGGCAGGGCGCAAGACGGATTTCAGGTGGAACTGCTCGGGGTTGAACATATATTTGAGCAGGTCTTTGGCGTGCAAAATGCCCAAAACTTCGTCTTTGTCTTCGCCGATGACGGGGAAACGCGAATGGGCGGTTTCGATGATGTAGGCCGTGATGCGCTCGATGCTGTCGTTTTCTTTCAATACGTTCATGCGGCTGCGCGTAATCATGGCATCGCGCACTTCCAGCTCGGCAAAGTCCAATACTTTTTCCAGCCGGGTCAGTGTGTCGGCATCAAAAACTTCCTGCTCGTGCGCTTGGCGCAGCAGGGTCAATACGTCTTCGGCGGAATCAGGCTCGCCGGCAAGTCGGGAGATTAGGCGTTCGAAAAACTTGGGTTTCGACTGCGTACCGTCCATTTTAATATTCGTCCTCTTGGTAGGGGTTGGGGAAGCCTGCCGCCAGCATCAGGCGGATTTCTTCGGCTTCCATTATTTCGGCTTCATTGTCTTCGATGTGGTCGTAGCCCATCAGGTGTAAAGTACCGTGTATGGTCAGGTGGGCAAAATGCTGCTCAGGTGTTTTGCCTTGTTCGGCGGCCTCTTTCAAAACCACTTGCGGACAAATTACCAAATCGCCATACAAGCCGTCTGAAAACTGGTCGGGCAGGATTTCGCCTTCGTTGAGCGCGAAACTCAATACATTGGTGGCGTAATCCTTGCCGCGGTAGTCGCGGTTGTAGGCGCGGGCTTCTTCTTCGTCCAGAAGAATCAGGCTGATGTCTGCGCGGCGGTATTCATTTTTCAAGGCCGACCACGCCCAGCGGTAGAAGTCGTTCTCTGACGGAAGGTTGGCGGCGGAAGAAGCGTTTTCAAAGCTCAGATGAAAACGTTGCCGCTGTAAGGATAAAAAAGGATATTTCTTGGCGCGTTTCATGTTGTCCGGAAAATTTGGTTTTTAGGCGTAAATATAACATATTCACCCCCATGCCGTCTGAAAAAACGCCCAAAATATGATAGACTTCATGCCGTTTTCCATCTTTCAGGCAA
>NZ_JBQCWY010000713.1:0-1531 GCF_051956955.1 Neisseria sp. P0021.S005
GCGACAAAGTCTTTGTTGTCGCGTGTTTGATAGTGTTTGGAGACGTGATCCAGAATAATCATGGTTTATCCGTGTTTTCTTTAATTCGTGTGGCCATCAGGGTGTGCAGACGGCGGTTGTCGGCGCGCGCGACGGTAAATTGCAGGCTGCCGATGATGACTTTTTCGCCGCGTACGGGCAGGTGCCCCAATTCTTGAATGACCAGGCCGCCGATGGTATCGGCTTCTTCGCTGCTGTATTCCGTACCGAAGAAGGTGTTGATGTCTTCGATTTCGGTAGCCGCGTGGATGCGCCAGCGTTCGGAAGAAACGGCGTGGATATTGTCGGCGCTGTCGTCTTCGTCAAACTCGTCTTCGATGTCGCCGACGATTTGCTCGATGATGTCTTCAAAGGTTACCAGGCCGGATGTGCCGCCGTATTCGTCGATAACAATCGCCATGTGGTTGCGTTGCTCGCGGAACTCTTTTAAAAGGGCGGTCAAAGATTTGCCTTCGGGAACGAAAACGGCAGGGCGTAAGACGGATTTCAGGTGAAACTGCTCGGGGTTGAACATATATTTGAGCAGGTCTTTGGCGTGCAAAATACCTAAAACCTCGTCTTTGTCTTCACCGATGACGGGGAAACGCGAATGGGCGGTTTCGATGATGTAGGCCGTGATGCGCTCGATGCTGTCGTTCTCTTTCAATACGTTCATGCGGCTGCGCGTAATCATGGCATCACGCACTTCCAGTTCGGCAAAGTCCAATACTTTTTCCAGCCGGGTCAGTGTGTCGGCATCAAAAACTTCCTGCTCGTGCGCTTGGCGCAGCAGGGTTAATACGTCTTCGGCGGAGTCGGGCTCGCCGGCAAGTCGGGAGATTAGGCGTTCGAAAAACTTGGGTTTCGACTGCGTACCGTCCATTTTAATATTCGTCCTCTTGGTAGGGGTTGGGGAAGCCTGACGCCAGCATCAGGCGGATTTCTTCGGCTTCCATTATTTCGGCTTCATCGTCTTCGATGTGGTCGTAGCCCATCAGGTGTAAAGTACCGTGTATGGTCAGGTGGGCAAAATGCTGCTCAGGTGTTTTGCCTTGTTCGGCGGCTTCTTTCAAAACCACTTGCGGGCAAATCACCAAATCGCCATACAGGCCGTCTGAAAACTGGTCGGGCAGGATTTCGCCTTCGTTGAGTGCGAAACTCAATACATTGGTGGCGTAATCTTTGCCGCGGTAGTCGCGGTTGTAGGCGCGGGCTTCTTCTTCGTCCAGAAGAATCAGGCTGATGTCTGCACGGCGGTATTCGTTTTTCAAGGCAGACCACGCCCAGCGGTAAAAATCGCGTTCGCTCGGAAGGTTGGCGGCGGAAGAAGCGTTTTCAAAGTGCAGATGAAAACGTTGCCGCTGTAAGGATAAAAAAGGATATTGTTTGGCGCGTTTCATGTTGTCCGGAAAATTTGGTTTTTAGGCGTAAATATAACATATTCACCCCCATGCCGTCTGAAAAAACGCCCAAAATATGATAGACTTCATGCCGTTTTCCATCTTTCAGGCAA
>NZ_JBQCWY010000714.1:0-1528 GCF_051956955.1 Neisseria sp. P0021.S005
TGAGGATGTCAGACAAGCCGAACTCGGGGGTAAGGCCGAAGAGTCGGTCGAGGTAGCCTTTGCGCATATCGGTATCGATAAGCAGAACGCGTTTGCCTGACTGCGCCATTACGGTGGCGAGGTTGGCGGAGATAAAGGATTTACCTGCTTCAGGCGCGGCACCGGTAATCATGAGGATGTTGTTAGGCGCGTCCAGCATGGAGAAGTAGATATTGGTGCGCAGGGCGCGGATGGCTTCGACGGCAGTATCGGCGCGGTCTTCACTGGCCAGCAGATAGTTGGAACGGCCGCCGGTTTTCTTGAATTTGCTTTTGAAGAAGTCGCGTTTTTGCTGGGTTTTGGAGTGCGGAACAAGAGCGACGACTTCCAAATTGAGGTTTTCGATTTCTGCAGATGAAGTAATGCCGTTTTTCATGCGGTTGCGAATCATCAGCCACAAAGCGGTCAATGAGCCTGCGGCAAGTGCGCTCAGGAACGTGATTACGGCTTTACGCGGTGCAACGGGGTTTTCAGGGACATAGGCATAATCGACGATGCGGACATTACCTTGCGCGCTGGCTTTCATGATGTTGAGTTCTTGTTGTTTGCTCAACAGTTGGACGTAGGTAGCCTGGTTGGTTTCTACGTCGCGGGTCAGGCGGATAACTTCTTGTTGGGTATTCGGCAACTCGGCGATTTGTTGATTGATTTTGTTTTTAGCGCGCTCGAGAACGGCAAGTTTGTCCAATACGGCTTTATAGGAAGGGTGTTCCGGCGTGTACAGCTCGGCTAAGCCTGCTTCTTCGGTTTTGAGCAGGGTAATTTGGGTTTCGATGCTGGTCAGGCTTTCCAATGCGCCTTTGGACTCGAGTGGAATGTCGAGAGAGCCTGATTGTTGGCGGTAGGCATTGAGTTTGTTTTCAGCGTCTTGCAAGGTTTCTTTCAAGCGTGGCAATTCTTCGCTGATGAAGGCCAAACCGCTGGATGCAACTTGGACATCGCGTTCACGGTTTTGCGCAACGTAGTTGTCGGCAATGCTGTTGAGGATGACGCTGGTACGTTTAGGGTCGGTGCCGGTAAAGGCAAGGTTGATGATGGGGCTAGTTTTACCTTTGCTGATAACAGCCAGTTTGTTTTGGATGTTTTCGATGGCGCTGATGCGGGAGAACTTGGTCAACGTAAATTCTTGACCCGGATTGGCCAGTATTTGATCGATTTTGAGGGTGGTGTGATTGTTGATTTTCAGAGGCACGCCGACCTTGCCTTCGACGACGCGTTTGTCAGGAAGGGTAAGGGTATAGGCCTTGTTGCTTTTGGCGGTCAGCGTGAAGGTTTTGTTGAACCATTCGTCTTGTACGGTAAAGCTGCCGACGGTCAATTTAGGATCGGGGTCGCCGCTGATGTTGTGCATCAGGCTGCCGATAACGGGTGTGTATTTGGCTTTGACTTCTTGGTCAAGCTGAAGGTCATCGACGGTTTTACCCAGCACCAAGCGTGATTGAACCAGCTCGACTTCTGCTTCAGACGGCGTGGTTTGATTGTTGAAGAT
>NZ_JBQCWY010000715.1:0-1525 GCF_051956955.1 Neisseria sp. P0021.S005
GATGGTCATCCTGAAGTTGCCAGTGGGGTTAAGATGCGGGTGTTTGTACAACGGTCCTCGGAAGTGAACTTCTCCTTCTCTGAACACTGTGCTGCTTGGTTGCACGACTTGGGAAAGGAAAAAACACCGGCTGACGCCCTGCTGAAAAATTACGGACACGACGTCAACGGCGTCGAACCCGTCCGCGAAGTCAATCAACGCCTGCGCGCACCCAAACACTGCGCCGAGCTTGCCGAACTTGTCTGCCGTTGGCACATCATGCTCCATCAAGTCGGGCAGTTCAAAAGCAAAACCATTTTGAATGTTTTGAAAAAAACCGACGCATTCCGCCGCCCCGAACGTTTTCAGACGGCCTTAAACGTCTGCGTGGCCGACAAACAAGGCCGTCTGAATCTTGAAGATACCCCCTATCCGCAACGCGAACACTGGCTGGCCTTACTTGAAGCCGCCAACCAAGTAGATGCAGGCAAAATTGCAGCCGAGTGTCGCGCGCAAGGAAAAGCGCACCTTATCGCTGAACAAATTGATCATGCCCGCTTAGCGCAAATTACACCGCTGCAAAAAGCATATCAGGCAGACAAAGTAGGAGGATATTGATGACATCTTCGCGTTATAAAATCGAGTGTATGCCCGACGGCATTACCATATCTGCGCGTGTTGTACATGACTCGCAGGAAATCGGTTTTACCGCAGTATTTCTTATGTTTTCCTTTGCTCTTACATGCATCGCGCCGTTTTACCTTGAAGAACACTATTTCACTAATTTAGAAGCTATTCTCATCCCTTTACTTTTTACTTTCTACTTAGTGGGTTCGCTTGTTCACAGCATTCTTTGGCAACTTTTCGGACGTGAAAACATCAAGATCCGTAACCATACGCTGTCTCATGGTTATACCTTGTTCTCCATTGGGCGTTGGCGTAGTTTCCCATTGTCAGAAATCTCCGAATGGCATTCTCGTGACCATATTCCCAAAGCTCCTATTGCACAAGGAAGGAAACAGAGGTTGCCAAACGAAAGCATATACCAAAATGGTATGAAACGAAAAATTCACAATGTCCCCAATATTTTACGTATCCAAAAATGTGGGCAAGGCGTATGGGCTTTCGATTATCAGAGAAAAACCATACGTATCGGCGATTTTTTTGATAGCCGCGATTTTCAGGCAGTCAATATTGAATTGAACAGATTTATCCCCACATCTGCCAAAGCCCGTCAACTTAAAGACGTCCTTTAAAACAGCCACCACAATATCCGCTATAATCCGCACCTTGACCATCTTATTTCAACAATAAAAATCATGACTATCCAGACCGATTTACTTCACGAAAAAATCAGCAATGAAGATTATCAACGCCTCATTGTCAAACACAGCGAATCTTTCAGCGACGGTGAAATCCGCCTATTGAATGAGATTTTGGAAAAATTTGAATTTGATGTCGTACAGGAACAAGCATTGGCGCAAGCTGTGATGCAGCAGGTGCGCTTCGATCCAAACGACTACCATATCGACAGCGACGATGAAGA
>NZ_JBQCWY010000716.1:0-1518 GCF_051956955.1 Neisseria sp. P0021.S005
CGAACCTGCCGTCGCAGGCCGTCTGAAACGGATTTATTGTTAAAACGAGATTTTATATTAAAAACGCACTCCGCAAAGCATTTCCTTGTGTTTGTTCAAAGCCGGCAAACGCAATCCCGTAATTAAGTTTGAATTGAACCTGCCGTCCGGCCGGGCGTAAGACGCAGTCCGCGCAGCACCGTCCGAAATTACCGGCGCTACGATAATAAGAAGATGTAGGCTGCCTTAATTTTGTCCGAAGCATCAGCATTCGGACGGCAGCGGAACCATCAACCTTTCCGCCGCATTGTTCTTTATTTCCTTCTTTATCCGAATCCGTCCGCACATGGCTTGAGTTCAAGCATGCAACCTTGCGGATTTCAAATCAAATACTGGTTACACGGGGATTTTCCCATCTTGCCTTTGAAGAGTGCCAACCGGACAGACAGGCCGTCTGAAAAAGATATTCACAAATCAAACGGCCGCTGTTCACGAGGTGACTATGAAAAGAATGTTATTCAACGCAACGCAGGCCGAAGAGCTGCGCGTTGCCATTGTCGATGGCCAAAACCTTTTGGACTTGGACATCGAAACGCTGGGCAAAGAACAGCGTAAAGGCAATATCTACAAAGGTATCATTACCCGCATCGAGCCGTCGCTGGAAGCGTGTTTCGTCGATTACGGAACCGACCGCCACGGCTTTTTGCCGTTTAAGGAAGTATCGCGTTCATATTTCCGCGACTACGAAGGCGGCAGGGCGCGTATTCAGGACGTGCTCAAAGAGGGCATGGAAGTTATCGTCCAAGTCGAAAAAGATGAGCGCGGCAACAAAGGCGCGGCACTGACCACCTTCATCAGCCTGGCCGGCCGCTATTTGGTATTGATGCCGAACAACCCGCGCGGCGGCGGCGTATCCCGCCGTATTGAAGGCGAAGAGCGCCAAGAGTTGAAAGCCGCCATGGCCGAACTCGACATTCCGAACGGTATGAGCATCATCGCCCGCACCGCCGGCATCGGCCGCAGCGCGGAAGAGTTGGAATGGGACTTGAACTACCTCAAACAGCTCTGGCAAGCCATTGAAGAAGCAGGCAAAGCACACCATGACCCTTACCTGCTCTTTATGGAAAGCTCGCTGCTGATTCGTGCGATTCGCGACTATTTCCGTCCCGATATCGGCGAGATTTTGGTGGACAATCAAGAAGTTTACGACCAAGTTGCCGAATTCATGAGCTACGTCATGCCGAGCAATGTAGGCCGTCTGAAACTCTATCAAGACCACACGCCGCTGTTCTCCCGTTTCCAAATCGAACACCAAATCGAAAGTGCGTTCTCACGCAGCGTCAGCCTGCCTTCCGGCGGCGCGATTGTGATCGACCATACCGAAGCCCTGGTTTCCATCGACGTCAACTCTGCGCGTGCCACACGCGGCTCGGATATTGAAGACACCGCGTTCAAAACCAATATGGAAGCCGCCGAAGAGGTCGCCCGTCAAATGCGCCTGCGCGACTTGGGCGGTTTGGTCGTCATCGACTTCATCGA
>NZ_JBQCWY010000717.1:0-1515 GCF_051956955.1 Neisseria sp. P0021.S005
ATTGTTACCATCTCGATCCAGTTTTGTTGCAACACAGCAAAACCTTTGCCAAAGATGTTTCCTTACGGACAGAACACGTCGTTTGGATGCCTGAAATGTTAGGCTTGGCCAAAGTAGCCGCTGCCGTCAATCTTTCAGGTTTAAAATATCAGGCCAATCCAGTCATCTTCAAAGCTGTTTACGAACAGAAGATTAACTTGGCTGATGCAAATGTATTCCGATCATGGGTCGGCAAACAGACAAGTTTTGACAGTCAAAAACTACTTCAAACCTACAATAGCCCTGCTGCCGCGTCGGCTGCTGCAAAAATGCAGCAATTGACGGAAACTTATCGAATTGAAAACACACCAACTGTCATCGTCGGTGGTAAATACAAAGTCAATTTCAATGGTAGCGACTGGAAAGTCGGTATGAAAACCATAGACGAGCTCATCGTCAAAGTCCGCCGCGAACAATCCTCAAAACCACTTTAACTATTCAACAAAAGAAAGACGGCCTCAAGGCCGTCTGAAAACTTATGGACATTTTGATTTTATTTAAAGCACTTATTCTCGGTATTATCGAAGGTTTAACCGAGTTCCTCCCTATTTCAAGTACCGGTCACTTGATTGTATTTGGCGACTTAATGAATTTCCAAAGCAACGGAAAAGTATTCGAAATTGCCATCCAGCTCGGTGCCGTATTAGCCGTCGTATTCGAATATCGCCAACGATTTACCCATATCATAAAAGGACTAGGCAAAGAGCGAACAGCCAATCGCTTTGTGCTGAATTTATTTATCGCGTTCATCCCCGCTGCGATTGTTGGCCTCTTATTCAGTAAACAAATTAAATTGCATCTTTTCAACCCCATTACTGTTGCTACTATGCTAGTACTCGGTGGTTTCTTCATTTTATGGGTTGAAAAACGCCAAACAACAGCCAAACCTAAAGTCAATCATGTAGACGATATGCGCCCAATCGACGCATTTGTTGTAGGATGCGCCCAAATTTGTGCCCTTATCCCTGGGACATCACGTTCAGGCAGCACCATCATGGGCGGTATGCTGTGGGGATTAGAACGTAAAACGGCTACCGAATTTTCATTCTTCCTTGCTGTACCAATGATGATTGCGGCAACAGGTTACGACATCTTAAAAAACTACAAACTCTTTACCTTACAAGATGTCGGACAAATTGCCATCGGTTTTATCGCAGCATTTATCGCCGGTCTATTGGCAGTAAAAGCTTTGCTGAAATTTATCTCCAGTAAAAACTATGTACCTTTTGCCTACTACCGTATTGTATTTGGTGGTCTGATTCTCCTTACTTGGATGCTGGGCTGGGTCAGCTGGAGCGAATAGCCCCTCTCCCTAAAGGACGTGCCTGAGCACGTCCTATTTCTTTATCCGCTTCCTCCCTTTAGATCAGGTTTCTAC
Organism: Neisseria sp. P0021.S005; assembly: GCF_051956955.1. Lineage (NCBI taxonomy): Bacteria > Pseudomonadati > Pseudomonadota > Betaproteobacteria > Neisseriales > Neisseriaceae > Neisseria > Neisseria sp. P0021.S005. Next base: position 1,418 of record NZ_JBQCWY010000717.1, read on the forward strand.
CCCGTAAAAGGCCGACACTCCGCATCATTGCCCCTAAATATCTCCTCACCGTCCGTACAGCTGCCCTTCCCCTTCATCTTCCCGCACACCACCGCCGT
>NZ_JBQCWY010000718.1:0-1512 GCF_051956955.1 Neisseria sp. P0021.S005
ACGGCGTTTCCGAAGAAGAATTGCAGCGCGTCAAAACCCAGGCAGCGGTCAGCGAAATCTACGCCAAAGACTCCATGTCTTCCCAAGCCTCCATGATGGGCCGCCTCGAAGCGCGCGGTTTCCAATATACCGACGAACAAGAAATCCACCGCCGCTTACAGGCAGTCAGCGCACAAGAAGTACAGGCCGCCGCCCGAATGTTGACCGACGAGCGCATGAGCACCGTCATCATCGAGCCGCAAAAACCTGCCGCCGCGCCAAGCAAAAAAGCTGCCAAACGCCGATAAACATCAGGCCGTCTGAAAGCCCATACCCTTTCAGACGGCCTTAACAGAAAGCCACAACATGAAACCCACCCTGCTCGCCCTTGCCCTACTCCTGCCCTTAAGCATCCAAGCCGCCACCGACATCCAGCGTTGGCGCAACCGCGACGGCACCCAAATCCTCCTTGTCGAACGCCACGAAAACCCCATCATCGACCTTGAAGTCAGCTTCAAGGGCGCAGGCAGCATCGCCAATCCGGACGGAAAAAGCCAAGTTGCCGAATTTACCGCCGCTCTCCTGACCGACGGCACCCAAGAGCTGGACGAAGAAGCCTTCAATGCCGAAGCCGACAACATCGGCGCACAAATCAGCAGCGACAGCAATGCCGAGAGCGCATCCGCAGGCTTCCGCAGCCTCAGCAAAGCCGACATCCGCGACAAAGCCGCCAACTTGCTCAACCACTCGCTGACCCGTCCGCGCTTTGACGAAGCCGTTTTCCGCCGCCGTCAAATCCAATCCATTACCGGCTTGCAACAACAGGAAACCACCCCCGACTACACCGCTACGCGCGAACTGACCAAGCTCATCTACCCGAATCACCCTTACGGCAGTGGCGCAAACATAACCGTCGACAGCCTTAAACAAGTTAGTCTGGACGACATCCGCGCCTTCCACCGCACCCACTACGGCAAAGACAACGCCATCGTCGCCATCGTCGGCGACCTCAACCGCAAACAGGCAGAGCAACTGGTCGAACGCGTCCTCAAAGACCTGCCGGCCAAAGCCACCGCAACCCATGCCATCCCGCCCGTTCCCAAACAAACCGCCCAACGCCGCGACATCCCCTTTGCCGGCACACAGGCACAAGTCCTGCTCGGCACTTCCCTCTTCAAACGCCACGACCCCGACTATTACGCCCTCGTTGCCGGCAACTACATCCTCGGCGGCGGCGGTTTCGACAGCCGCCTCATGAAAGTTTTGCGCGACCAACACGGCTACACCTACGGCGTATACAGCAGCCTCGCCCCGGCGACAGAAGAAGGCACGTTTGCCGTTTCCTACTCCACCCAAAAGAAAAACACCAAAGCCTCACTGGCCGACACCCAAGCCGTCATTGAGCAGTTTATCGCCGAAGGCCCGACCGAAGCCGAGCTGAAACAGGCCAAAGCCAACATCGTCGGCGGCTTTCCCCTGCGCTACGACTCCAACGACAAACTGCTCAACTACCTGAGCCTGATCGGCCTCTAC
>NZ_JBQCWY010000719.1:0-1511 GCF_051956955.1 Neisseria sp. P0021.S005
GCCTGTAAGGTATGAAAAAGGTATTTTTGAATATTGAATTTTTAGAAATTACACTCAACCAAATGTTTTAATTTTAAATATCTCTTTGTCAAATGCATGGTTCATGAAATTAAACTACCGTTTATGCCGTTTAAAACCCTTCTAGAATAAAAACTTTTAACAAATTTTCATGGTTTAACTTATCTTAATAATTCATTCTTTTGTGATGAAAAAAAGGAAAATTTGTCGACAATCAGCTCGAGGATAGTTAACTTAAGTCAAAGTTTTAAATTGGAATACGTTATAGTCATTATAATATTTCGGCGAAAAACACATTTATTGCCATGCAAATGATAGATAGATTCTATTGAAAATGGTTTAATTATCAAGCTGAGGCAATTAGGTGGATTTTTTCCGGAGAACCCATTTAATGTCCTGCCCGATGATTTCTACTGATTGACTTTGCCAAGGGCCGTCTGAAAGCAGGACGGCCGGATTTTCAGGAATGGAGAAAAGAGGTTTGCCTGCGCCTAATAGTTTCGGCGCTTGGTAGAGGACGATTTCATCCACCAAGTCATCCTTCAGGAAGGCTGAAGCAAGTGTTGAGCCGGCTTCTACCAGAACTTCGCCAAAGCCAAGCTCTGCCAGTTGCGGCATGAGTGAAAGAAGATTGATGCGACCGTTGATGTGTTCAGACGGCCTGATGATGCGGATATGTTCAAATGCACTCAGAGCCTGCAAACGTTGTTCGTCTGAGGAAAGGGTAACGATAACGGTCGGGCTTTCGGTATCGGTCACGAGGTGGCAGTCCAAAGGGATTTGCAGTCGGCTGTCCAAGACGATACGCGCAGGTTGACGTAGGGTGGGGAAGCTGCGAACGTTGAGTTTCGGGTTGTCGGCAAGTACGGTACCGATACCGGTCAAAACGGCGCAACTTTCGGCACGGAGAATTTGTACGTCTTCGCGTGCCGCTTCGCCGGTAATCCAAAAGCTGCGGCCGTCTGAAAGAGCGGTTTTGCCGTCCAAACTGGCAGCGCATTTGAGGCGGACAAACGGTCTGCCGCGTTCGATACGCGACAGGAAACCGCGGTTGAGTTCGCGCGCCTGAGCTTCCAGCAAACCGCTTTCTGTACGGATTCCGGCGGCTTCCAGCATGGATAAGCCTTTGCCTGCGACCAACGGGTTAGGGTCGGTCATGGCGGCGACTACGCGCGTTACGCCGGAATGAACCAGCGCTTCGGCGCACGGTGGTGTACGGCCGTAATGGCTGCAAGGTTCCAGCGTGACATAGGCTGTTGCGCCTTTTGCCGCCGCTCCGGCCTGCCTTAACGCGTGAACTTCAGCGTGCGGCTCGCCTGCTTTGACGTGGAAACCTTGTCCGATGATTTGGGCGCCGTGTGCAATCACGCAACCGACGCGGGGATTGGGGGAAGTAGAAAACCGCCCAAGCTTGGCCAGCTCGAGGGCGGTTTGCATCATTTGGGTATCAAGTGCGGAAAACATGGTTTCAGACGGCCTTATTTGGCTTTGCA
>NZ_JBQCWY010000720.1:0-1509 GCF_051956955.1 Neisseria sp. P0021.S005
GGCCAGTCGGCGCAATAGTATTGCCAATAGATTTCTTCAAAAGGAATCTTGCCGTAATCGCACAACCACGGTTTGGCGCGTGTGGTGTAGTGGATAACGGGCGGGACGGTGTCAGGTTTGGGGAATACTTCGCCGAGGTTTCGTTTTTGGAAGTATTCGACTGCGCCGGTTTGGAAGTTCCAAGATTCTTCTAGTTGCAGCCAGTTTTTTTGAAATACGGTGTTTAGAAAGCATTGGTCGCCGTAGGGAACGGATTTGTCAATGGTGGTAGCAGTTTGCAGCAGTTGCGCTGCGATATTGTGTTCCCGCCATTGCGCCAGGTCGACCAACAACATACCGGAATTGAAATAGGGCGTAGTGTGCAGGCCGGTCGGGTGATTCCATTCGGTACGGGCAAGAAAGGAGTCTTGTACCGCTGCAACGGGATAACCGCGCATATCGAGGTTGAACAAATCATGCAGGGATTGGGTAACCACCATATCGCTGTCGAGATACAGGGCGCGATCGACAGGCAGATGTTGCATCATCAGACGGAAAAATGCGGCATCCGAAATATGGGGTAGGCGGCGATATTGGCTGAAGTCCATCTCGATTTTGACATCATTCAGACGGCTGCCGCTGGCTGCGAGCTTTTGGTTGGTATAGTCGATCCATTCCCGCCTGAAGGTATTGTGCATGAGGTAGAAATTGACATTTGTGTTGTGAGTACAGATGGATTTCATCAGGGTATGAACTTGCTCGGCATAGCCGGTATCGGCGGCAAGGACGATGGTGATGTTGCTCATTGGTTAAATTCCCTTTATTTGCAATGTCTTAAGTTTTATCAGTCATTTTCTTGGTCTTGCGCGGTCGGCAAGGTGGCGTGGTCTTCGTTTTCCGACATGGCTTTTTCTAATAAATCGCGTTGCAGCTGTTTGCCGGCTTTGATGCCCAATTTGCGCAGTTTTTCGGTGCTGCTGATGAGATTGCCCCTGCCGGAAACCAAGCGGCCATAGGCCGTCTGAAATTGGGATTGAGCCTGACCAAGCGCTTTATTGATGCCGTCCATGCTTTCGACAAAGCCGACAAATTTGTCATAGAGTTTGCTGCCTGCCTCGGCAATCGCCAGCGCGTTTTGGTTTTGCTGCTCGTTGCGCCAGATGTTGGCAACGGTGCGCAGGGTAGCGAGCAGGGTGCTGGGGCCGGTCAGCATGATGCGTTTGTCGAAACACTCTTGGAAGAGGTTTGGATCATGTTGCAGGGCGAGGAGGTAGGCCGGTTCGACAGGGACGAACATAAAGACGAAGTCCAGCGTTTTGACGCCCTCAAGGTCGGTGTAATCCTTCGCTGCCAAGCTTTTGATGTGGGCGCGGATGCTGGCGACGTGGTTGGCAAGCTCGCGTTCTGCTTCTGCGCCGGTGCTTTGCGTATAGCGGACGTAGGCGGTCAGCGATACTTTGGAGTCGATGACGATTTGTTTGTTGTCGGGCAGATTGATGAGGACGTCGGGCTGGAGGCGGCGTTGGGTGC
>NZ_JBQCWY010000721.1:0-1508 GCF_051956955.1 Neisseria sp. P0021.S005
GGCCAGTCGGCGCAATAGTATTGCCAATAGATTTCTTCAAAAGGAATCTTGCCGTAATCGCACAACCACGGTTTGGCGCGTGTGGTGTAGTGGATAACGGGCGGGACGGTGTCAGGTTTGGGGAATATTTCGCCGAGATTTCGTTTTTGGAAATATTGGACTGCGCCTGTTTGAAAATTCCAAGATTCTTCCAATTGCAGCCAATTTTTTTGAAATACGGTGTTTAGAAAGCATTGGTCGCCGTAGGGAACGGATTTGTCAATGGTGGCAGCAGTTTGCAGCAGTTGCGCCGCGATATTCTGTTCCCGCCATTGCGCCAGGTCGACCAACAACATACCGGAATTGAAATAGGGCGTAGTGTGCAGGCCGGTCGGGTGATTCCATTCGGTACGGGCAAGAAAGGAGTCTTGTACCGCCGCAACGGGATAACCGTGCATATCGAGGTTGAACAAATCGTGCAGGGATTGGGTAACCACCATATCGCTGTCGAGATACAGGGCGCGGTCGACAGGAAGGTGCTGCATCATCAGACGGAAAAATGCGGCATCCGAAATATGGGGTAGGCGGCGATATTGGCTGAAGTCCATCTCGATTTTGACATCATTCAGACGGCCGCCGCTGGCCGCGAGCTTTTGGTTGGTATAGTCGATCCATTCCCGTCTGAAGGTATTGTGCATGAGGTAGAAATTGACATTTGTGTTGTGTGTGCAGACGGACTTCATCAGTGTATGAACCTGCTCGGCATAACCGGTATCGGCGGCAAGGACGATGGTGATGTTGCTCATTGTTAAATTCCCTTTATTTGCAATGTCTTAAGTTTTATCAGTCATTTTCTTGGTCTTGTGCGGTCGGTAAAGCGGCGTGGTCTTCGTTTTCCGACATGGCTTTTTCTAATAAATCGCGTTGCAGTTGCTTACCGGCTTTGATGCCCAATTTGCGCAGTTTTTCGGTGCTGCTGATGAGGTTGCCCCTGCCGGAAACCAAGCGGCCATAGGCCGTCTGAAACTGAGATTGAGCCTGACCAAGCGCTTTGTTGATGCCGTCCATGCTTTCGACAAAGCCAACAAATTTGTCATAAAGTTTGCTGCCTGCCTCGGCAATGGCCAGTGCGTTTTGGTTTTGTTGCTCATTGCGCCAGATGTTGGCAACGGTGCGCAGGGTGGCGAGCAGGGTGCTGGGGCCGGTCAGCATGATGCGTTTGTCGAAACACTCTTGGAAGAGGTTTGGATCGTGTTGCAGGGCGAGGAGGTAGGCCGGTTCGACAGGGACGAACATAAAGACGAAGTCCAACGTTTTGACACCCTCAAGGTCGGTGTAATCCTTCGCTGCCAAGCTTTTGATGTGGGCGCGGATGCTGGCGACGTGGTTGGCAAGCTCGCGCTCTGCTTCTGCGCCGGTGCTTTGCGTATAGCGGACGTAGGCGGTCAGCGATACTTTGGAGTCGATGACGATTTGTTTGTTGTCGGGCAGATTGATGAGGACGTCGGGCTGGAGGCGGCGTTGGGTGC
>NZ_JBQCWY010000722.1:0-1506 GCF_051956955.1 Neisseria sp. P0021.S005
CTTCCGCAGCTTCAAATGCGACTGCAGATGCTTCTGCCATCGGTTCTACTGCCCAACAAGCCAGCTACGCAATGGGTGTGGACATCGGCCGTTCATTGAAACAAATGAAAGACCAAGGTACGGAAATCGATTTGAAAGTCTTCACCGAAGCCATGGAAGCCATGTTTGAAGGCAAAGAAGTTAAAATGACTGAAGCCCAAGCTCAGGAAGTGATGATGAAGTTCCTGCAAGAGCAACAAGAAAAAGCGGCTGCCAAACGTGCTGAAGATGCCAAAGTAAACTTGGAAAAAGGCGAAGCGTTCTTGAAAGAAAACGCGACTAAAGAAGGCGTGAAAACCAGCGCTTCCGGTCTGCAATACAAAATCACCAAAGAAGGCGAAGGCAAAAAACCGACTAAAGACGATGTGGTTACCGTTGAATACGAAGGCCGTCTGATTGATGGTACCGTATTTGACAGTAGCAAAGCCAACGGCGGCCCTGCAAGCTTCCCTGTAAGCCAAGTGATTCCAGGTTGGACTGAAGGTATCCAACTCTTGAAAGAAGGCGGCGAAGCAACATTCTACATCCCGGCCAAACTGGCTTACCGCGAAGTTGGCGCCGGCGATAAAATCGGCCCGAACGCTACTTTGGTATTCGACGTGAAACTGGTTAAAGTCGGCGCGCCTGATGCTGCTGCACAACAACCAGTACAAGTTGACGTACAAAAAGTTCAATAATCCGAATCAAGGCTTACGCCCTTAAACAACGGATAAAAGGCCGTCTGAAAAATTCCGTTTCAGACGGCCTTTGTTCCAAACAAACAAGGAATTATGATGAAAAATATCGTCATCCTTATTTCCGGACGCGGTAGCAATATGCAGGCGATTGTGAATGCCAATATTCCCGATGCCAACATTGCAGCCGTATTGAGCAACAGCGAGACCGCTGCCGGATTGGCATGGGCGGCAGAGCGCGGTATTGCCACTGACAGTTTGAACCATAAAAACTTCGACTCGCGTCTGGCATTTGATCAGGCTATGATGGAAAAAATCGATGCCTATCAGCCCGATTTGGTTGTATTGGCGGGCTTTATGCGCATTTTGACTCCCAAATTCTGCGCCCATTATGAAAACCGCCTGATCAATATCCATCCGTCCATCCTGCCTTCTTTCACCGGTCTGCACACCCACGAACGCGCATTGGAAGCAGGTTGCCGAGTGGCAGGCTGCACCATCCATTTTGTGACGCCCGAGCTGGATTGCGGCCCAATTATTTCACAAGGCATTGTTCCTATTTTGGACGGCGATACCGCTGACGACGTTGCCGCACGCGTGTTGACGGTTGAACACCAGCTTTTCCCGCAAGCCGTTGCCGACTTTGTTGCAGGCCGTCTGAAAATCGAAGGCAACCGCGTTTTGAATGCACAACGCAATGCCGCCGGTCAAAGCCTGTTGGCTTAATTAAAACACGATACACACAAGGAAAACATCATGAATCCGATTAAAACAACCCTGCTGACACTTTCCC
>NZ_JBQCWY010000723.1:0-1506 GCF_051956955.1 Neisseria sp. P0021.S005
TTACCGCCTCAAACTTTCTTAACGCCATGAAATCATTTAAATAAAAATATAATATTTTTTGCACCATTCTGTTTTTATACTTCTTTCATATATGTTAAAATGATTCTGCTTTCTGTAAACTTTTTCTACGCCCATTATTACAAAGGAGTTCGCATGTTACGTTTTTCTGCTTTGGTTGCCGTATCCTCCCTGATGCTTGCCGCTTGCTCACAATCCGGCAATTCCCAACCATCCACTTCCTCCTCTCAAACTTCTACTCCAAAAACAACTGCCGCCGGTTCTGCCTGCCGTAGCATGGGTGAGGGCCATAAAGTCCATGGCAAAGGTCAAAACGATATTTATATGTGTAAAGTCGATGTAGCTTTAAACTCTACCGAAGCCAAATCCGCTTTGGATCCTAGCATCCGCGTTCACTACGGTAGCACATCCGGCGCAACTTTGACTTCCCGTCAAATCTCCAACTCAGTCGGCAAAACCCCTGATGAAACCTGCCAACGCGCATTCCTGAGCGCGGTTAAACGCTTCCAAAGCACTGCACATCGCAAAAAAGCCAAATCCGTTCACCTGGTTAGCTACTTTGACAAAGTAACCAAAGGCGGTAACGAGTACGAATGCCACATCGCTACATTCAACAGCCGTGTGGTTTTGAAAGGCAGCTTCCACTAAGTAATGTCAAAAATGCCGGACTTCAATATGAAGTTTGGCATTTTTCTATTTTATGGATACGACACCTCTTCAATGCCTGCTGGCCGATCCGTCTTTTACCGCCTGCTACGACCATGCTTCTCTAAACGCAGCCGATTCCCAACGTTTTGCCGCCACGCCTCAACTGGCGCAGCGTCAGGACTGGCAAGTCAGCCGAGCATTAAAACAGCAAACCGATTTACCGACTGTATCACTGAGCCACAGCCAAGGCTTTGCCGCTTTATTGTGTGCGCCTCATCCCTTAACAGCCGGTATCGATATCGAATTTATCCGCCCGCGTGATTTCAAAGCGCTGTCGGCTTTGGTCTGCACGCAGGAAGAACAAGACTTTTTGGAAACGGCAAACTGGCCGTCTGAAACGTTTTACCGATTGTGGTGTTTCAAGGAAGCCTTGATTAAAGCGGCAAATTTGGATTTCCCGTCAGACATGAAATCGGTCGGCTATGTTTTCGATTCAGGGCAACCCGTCGGTTTACGCGCCGGAAATCAAACCGATTGGCGCGGCACAAGCGCGATTTTGGCGGATACGATGGCACTTTCCTGCGTTTGGCAGGGAAAAGCCGTCGCCCTGCAATGGCAGTTTTTTGGTTCGCTCCAACCCAATGATTTAACCGACCCGCAAACCATCTAATAACTGACAAAATAATAATAATCTGATTTAATTTACTGCACTTTTACTGATTCCACACACCAACAGCAGCATTTGCAAAAGGCCGTCTGAACGATGAATCTTCGCCTCCTAAACCGCCTCTATACTGCCCTTATCCTGTTTCTTACCCTGTTTTTGGTTTATGCCTTTGC
>NZ_JBQCWY010000724.1:0-1497 GCF_051956955.1 Neisseria sp. P0021.S005
TGCCTCTGCCGCGCGATTTGTATGGCAAAGGCCGTCTGAACTCCCAAGGCGTCGATTTCAGCAACGAAAACGTATTGCAAAACCTGCAAGAAAAACTCAACCAAGCTTCTTCCGAAGACTTCCACGCTGCTTCTATCGTCAATGGCGAAGCGCGTAACGTGGGCAAAGCGCAACCCGTCCGCAACCCTGCAGACCACAACGATGTTGTCGGCACTGTCAGCTTTGCCGATGCGGCATTGGCTCAAGAAGCTATTGGTGCAGCCGTTGCCGCCTTGCCGGAGTGGAGCGCCAAACCTGCTTCAGAACGCGCCGACTGCCTGCGCCGTTTTGCCGACCTCTTGGAACAACACACGCCTGCATTGATGATGCTGGCCGTCCGCGAAGCCGGTAAAACCTTAAACAACGCCGTTGCCGAAGTACGAGAAGCCGTTGACTTCTGTCGCTACTATGCCAACGAAGCTGAAAACACCTTGCCTAAAGATGCCAAAGCTGTCGGCGCAATCGTTGCCATCAGCCCATGGAACTTCCCATTGGCCATCTTTACCGGCGAAGTGGTTTCTGCATTGGCAGCCGGTAACACCGTTATCGCCAAACCTGCCGAACAAACCAGCCTGATTGCTACTTACGCAGTTTCCCTGATGCATCAAGCCGGTATTCCGACTTCTGCGCTGCAACTCGTACTCGGCGCAGGCGATGTCGGCTCTGCCCTGACCGGCGATGCCCGCATCGGCGGTGTGATCTTCACCGGTTCTACCGAAGTAGCGCGCCTGATCAACAAAGCCCTGTCCAAACGCGACGACAGCCCTGTCCTGATTGCCGAGACCGGTGGTCAAAACGCGATGATTGTGGACTCTACCGCCCTGCCGGAACAAGTCTGCCTCGACGTATTGAACTCTGCCTTCGACAGCGCAGGCCAACGTTGTTCCGCTCTGCGTATCTTGTGCGTTCAAGAAGATGTTGCCGATAAAATGGTCAACATCATCAAAGGCGCAATGGACGAATTGGTTGTCGGCAAACCGACCCAACTGACCACAGATATTGGCCCTGTCATCGATGCTGAAGCCCAACAAAACCTGTTGGCCCACATCAACCGAATGAAAGGCGTAGCGAAGGCTTACCACGAAATCAAAACTGCCGCCGACGTTGATGACAACAACTCTACTTTCGTTCGTCCAATCCTGTTTGAATTGAACAACCTGAACGAGTTGCAACGCGAAGTGTTCGGTCCTGTATTGCACGTTGTCCGCTACCGCGCCAGCGAATTGGATCAACTCATCGACCAAATCAACGCCAAAGGCTATGCTCTGACCAGCGGTGTACACAGCCGTATCGAAGGTACTGTCGACCATATCCGCGACCGCATCGAAGCCGGTAACATCTACGTTAACCGCAACATCGTTGGTGCTGTTGTCGGCGTACAACCTTTCGGCGGTCACGGCTTGTCCGGTACCGGTCCAAAAGCAGGCGGTTCATTCTATCTGCAACGCCTGGTTCGTA
>NZ_JBQCWY010000725.1:0-1494 GCF_051956955.1 Neisseria sp. P0021.S005
CCTAATAAGGATGTTCCCCAAAAGAACTGGTTTTTTGAAATTCGGCATATTTAAACCTGTTATATTCAACAATTTTTTCTCTATCAATTTCAATATCATAAGGAAAAACGAATATAAGCTCGGCAATGTAGCTGGTCATTTCTTCAATATCATTCATTGTGATCACTTGCTATCTCTCCTCCTGATTGCATCATTCAAAGCTGGCTCAATGTTTTGTCGGAATTGATTTATTCTATTTAATAACGCTTGCTTATCGTTATCGCTTAATGTTGAGTTTTTAATTTTCCTTTCTAATTTTTTTGCTTTTTTTAAAAGATTTTCTGTCTTTTGGATATGGTTTGACGGATGTTTAACACCCACTTCCTTACCAGTTCTTGCATATTCCTCAAGTGCACCTTTTAAGCCTCCTCGACTTTCAGCCTCTCTGCCTGTGTAATTTGCAATTCCTTCAATATCAGAAATTTCATTTTCGTACTGCTTTTTGATTTCATTAAGATCGCGTTTAGGTTTTTCAGGTTTATCCGCGTTATTAGATACTTTATCTGTATCATCAGGCGTTTTATTAAAATTAGATTTCCTACCATTATCAACTACTTTATTATTATCAGTATTTTTGCTTACATCAGACTTACGAGGTGCAGGCAACGCCCTTTGTTCAGTCACCCCTGCATAACTAACATTTTTACCATTGGGCAAAGTTGCCTCCACTCCCTTGCCTGTTAGTCGTGCAATTGTCCCTGCCGGCAGGGTTGTTCCATTGGACAGATTCTGTGCCTGTGTGAGCTTAACGGTTTGATTAGGTATCAATGTTCCACTGGTAAAATCAAATGCTTTTCCATTTGGAACAATTGGTGCTTGTTTTTTTATTTCTGCTGCCAGTTGTGTAGCAGATAACTTACCTGCGCGGTACAGTTTATATTTGTTAGCCAATTTACTAGGGATACGTCCTGCTAGCTCCATTACTGGCAATTGATACCACATTAACCGTTGTTGGGTTGCATGGTTGTATTCATATATTCTACCTGCTTCAAAATCTCTCCCTTGTAAACGTAGCAGGGCTATACGGTTAGTCTCCATTTGTTGATCGTCTAGTGGGCCCACTTCATCACTGGCAGACGAATCATAGACGTATCTCGGCAAGGAAATTATGCCTTTCCCAATTATCTTTGGATCATTATGTGCATCGTTACTGCTATCTTTATAGCCTTGTTCCATTCCTCTTTTAAAATCCATTGAGGCATTACGGTTTTCAATCTGAATACTATGCAAGAATTTATTTATTTCGTTTTTGTTTTTATCGGTATAGGTACTAAATAATGTTTTTAAATTTCGGTCTTGATCTAAATATTCACGATTAGTAGCTGTAAAGAATTGATGACTTGCACCAAAATTATCTAGATAATGAAATCTAGATGTGTTTTGAGATAAAAACTGTTCTGCAAGTTCATTGCGTCCATGCAGTATTGCCCATTCGCTGTCCACCATCGCGGCAGC
>NZ_JBQCWY010000726.1:0-1492 GCF_051956955.1 Neisseria sp. P0021.S005
CGATACCGTTGGATGCCACTTCGCTGACTTCTTTGCCTGCGGCTTGAGCCATAAAGCCCAATGCGGCAAATACGCCGATACCGGCGAGCAACTCAAAGCTGCTGTTGGCAAAGCCGACAACCAAGCCAGTACCGCCCAAGTCGGTTTTTTTCTTCAGGTAAGAAGAATAAGTAATCATGATGCCGAAGCAGATGGAGAGCGAGAAGAAAATCTGGCCATATGCGGCTACCCAGACTTTCGGATCCGCCAAACGGCTCCAGTCAGGCGTAAACAAAGCGTTCAAACCTTTTGCCGCACCCGGCAGAGTCAGCGCAATGCCCACCATGATGACGAACATCACCACCAACAAAGGCATGAAGAATGTAGATGAACCGGCCACGCCTTTTTGTACGCCCAAAGCCATAATCGCCAGCGTAAACACCCACACGGCAATCAGCGGACCGGCTACTTTGCCGACAAAATCCAAGCCCAAGTCTTTGGCATCGGCCATTTGCAGGAAGTCTTTGAAGAAGAATGCCTGCGGATCTGCACCCCATGCCGAAGTCAAAGAATAATAGGCATAGCTTGCCGCCCAGCCGACAATCACGGCGTAGTAGATACAGATGATGACGTTGGTCAGGAAGTTCCACCAACCCATCGGCTCAAACAAACGGCCGAGGCGGCGGAAAGCCAAAGGTGGCGAGCCGCGGTAACGGTGGCCGATGGCGTAGTCGAGCAGCAACAGCGGAATACCTGCCGTCAACAGCGCAACCAAGTAAGGGAGGACGAAAGCACCGCCGCCGTTGTCGAAAGCGATGTAAGGGAATCGCCAAATGTTGCCTAAGCCCACGGCCGAGCCGATGGCAGCAAACATAAAGGCGCGGCGACTGCTAAACGTCGCGCGTTCGCTGGATTGAGAATTTGACACGATGAACCTCTTAAAAGTCGAGTGCCGCCAAGGCCGTTCAGCCTTGCGCGTATATATTTAGGAATCAGGCCGGGCAAGCCGGTCGGTTAAAGTAGATATTCGGACAAGGATAATATCCGGTATAGAGGATGCACCGCTTATGGCCATGCAAACATAATCTGACCTTATCGTAAAAAAATTTAACAGTGTTGACAAGTCATAATTAAATTAAAATCACAAGCAAAATCTTCATACACTACGACTAAAACCTTCATACACTTATTTATATAACCCCCAAACACAGCTCAATCCACCGTTTTTCCCTCCCTTGTTCCGACAATTTTCCCCTTTGCTAAAAACCGCCCTCCCCTTATCCGGCAAGGAAAACCGGGAATCCAAGGCGTTTAAATTCCATGTCATCAAAAATGTTCAGACGGTCTTTTCCTTTTGCTCGATTAAACCCGGGCCGTCTGAAAATTACACTGTTGTATGTTGTAATCAAAAGCCACACTCAAATTCTGTTTAATATAAACAAAAACAATCCGCCTTTTCCCGTTTCATTCATTACCATGATTTAAAACGAGCATAAAACACTAAAAACAGAAT
>NZ_JBQCWY010000727.1:0-1488 GCF_051956955.1 Neisseria sp. P0021.S005
CGCTTTGATCCAGTTTTAATTTTTTAGCTTCTTGGGTAACAACAGTGCTGATAACTTGGCGTTCAGTCAGCATTTGACGCAATTCAGGAGTGTCTTGAACGTTCGGGTTGCTGGCGCGTACGGAAGCGATTTGGTCATCGATAACGCTGCTGTCGATGGCTTGGCCGTTGACGGTCACCAAAGTTTGGGCAAACAGGGTGCCGGAAGTCAGAGCAAGCATCAAGGCTGAAGCAAAGTAGGTTTTTTTCATCGTATTTCTCTTTTAAATTAATGATTGGAAATCAAAGTTTGGGCAGTAATCTTAATGGAAGTATTCGTCCGGCGTGGCTGCTTTGATACTGAGTGCATGAATCAGGCCGTCTGAAAACAAGTCCTGTAAAAGCTGCTTAATCATACGTTGCCGCTGGAGGCGGCCAATGTTTTCAAATGCGTTGCTGACCACCACTATGGCGTAATGCCCGCCGCCTTTATTACCGGCATGGCCGGCGTGCAGGTGGCTTTCATCTTCAAAATCGAAGAACTCAGGCTCAAGCGCCTGCAGGCGTTCCTCGATAATTTGACGCATATTGCTCATTTGAATACGGCTTTAAAGGGTTTAATCAATACTTCTGCGTATACGCCGGCATCGACGTAAGGGTCTTGTTCAGCCCATTCTTGTGCAGCGTCCAAAGATTCGAATTGAGCCACAATCAGGCTGCCGGAAACGCGTTCTGGATTATCTGGTAAAGGATTGGGGCCTGCAGTCAGCAGACGGCCTTGCGCTTTCAATTCTTCTAAGCGTGCTAAATGAGCAGGGCGTACTGCCATGCGTGCTTCGTGGACATCTTCGGCATCAGTTGCCAAAAGCATGAAATATTCCATTATTGATCCTCCTTAGGCTGGAAACGCATCAGATACATACCCTGTGCGATGGAAAAAATGATTGTAAAACCCAATGTGCCAAACAGTTTGTAATTGACCCATTGGTCTGGAAAATACGTAAAGACAAAGAGGTTGGCCGCACCCATAAAAATCAGGAAGCCAATCCATGCATAAGTCAGGCGCGTCCATACAAAATCAGGGAGCTGCATTTCTTTGCCCATGACGGCTTTAAGCCCGTTTTTACCGGCAAGGTGGCTGAACAGCATGACGATGGCGCCGATCCAAAACAGAACGGTCGGTTTCCACATGATAAAGCGGTTGTCTTTCAGCAGAATCGTTGCGCCGCCAAAAAAGACAATCAAAATCAGGCTGACCCATTGCATGGTATCCAGTTTACGGTGTTTCCAAAAGGTCAGCGCAGCTTGGGCAATGCCGACTATAACCGCAACAGCCGTTGCGGCAATCATGTCTTTGGTGATGATATATGTGATGAAAAATAAGAATACGGCGAATAAGTCGCTCAAAATCTTCATATATTAATGATGAAACTAATTGAGTAAATGCTAATCATACAGGGAGATGTGTCTTTTTGCACCTTTCCCCATGACTTTAATACCACATATATTT
>NZ_JBQCWY010000728.1:0-1487 GCF_051956955.1 Neisseria sp. P0021.S005
CAGACGCTCTACCAACTGAGCTAATCACCCGATAAGCCGACATTAAATCAAAAAATCAGGCTACGCGCAAGGTTTTTATTTAAATAAAAATATATCCCATTGAAAGAATATAGAATATTTTATTTAACCGCAAAAATTACCGATATACCGTTCTATCAATCGAAAATCAAATGCCCCAATTTATCCGCTTTAGTATGCAGATAACGTTCATTTTCCACATTTTCGCCGACATGTAATGCAATCCGTTCAACCACATTAATGCCGGAATCTTTCAACGTTTGGATTTTTTCAGGATTATTGGTCAACAACCTGACCTCCCGAATATGCAGATAATCATAAATCTGCTT
This sequence comes from Neisseria sp. P0021.S005, assembly GCF_051956955.1. Classification (NCBI taxonomy): domain Bacteria; kingdom Pseudomonadati; phylum Pseudomonadota; class Betaproteobacteria; order Neisseriales; family Neisseriaceae; genus Neisseria; species Neisseria sp. P0021.S005. Next base: position 348 of record NZ_JBQCWY010000728.1, read on the forward strand.
GGCTAAAGTGAAGTCGCGCGCATCAACAGGAAGGCCGAGCGCTACATTGGCTTCAACCGTATCCAAGCCCTGATCTTGCAGACGATAAGCACGGATTTTGTTTATCAAACCAATGCCCCTGCCTTCTTGGCGCAAATATACGATAACGCCACGCCCTTCTTTCTGAACAACCTGCATCGCCGCTTGAAGCTGAGGGCCGCAATCACATTTCACCGAAAATAAAGCATCGCCGGTCAAGCACTCGGAATGGATACGCGACAACACAGGCAGGCCGTCTGAAACATCGCCCATCGTCAATGCGACATGTTCCTGACCGCCCTCTTCTTCAAAGCCGTGCATGGTAAACTCGCCCCATTCCGTAGGCAAACGGCATGACGCAACAAACTTCAAGGCATTACTCATTTTCCGCTTCCTCTTTTTCAGCCACGCCCAACAGATTTTTCAAAGAATCCGACAGAGCCAAGGCAAGGGCAATCCAAGCCACCAATACTTCATCAGGCGCACCGTCTTTGACATCAAACTCGGCATGCACCACACCCAAAACCGCACCGCTGGGCATACAGACAGGAACAGAAATCTGACTCAAGCCGGGATGATTGCGTTCGTCCGACAGCTCACCAATTTCCTGCCAATACGCCACATTCTGACAAACATTCATCCAACCGCTTTGCGCCGTACGCACAGCCAAAAAAGCCCGTCCGGCCTGCTCATCGATTGGAATCACATTTTCCAACGGCACGCCCCAACGGCTCAGTCGAACCAGCGACAACGCGCCATCTTTCGGGAAAGCTGTATAAACTGCTGCGCTTTTCAAATGCTCAGTGCGCTCGGCAACCGAATCCAAAGCCATAAAAATCTGTTTCAGCAACAATTCATGTTCGGCATCAACATAATCCGCCAACTGCCAACCGTCTTCAGACGGCCACAAAATCGAACGCTCAACCGAAGCATTGCCCATTTTAATCACAGCCTGGGCAGTCAAATAAGCAACATGTATCTCATCCGCAGGCAATTTCAAACCTTGCGTCTGCAAAAAATCTTTAATCAATAAAGCAGGCATCTGCCCTTCCTCACCAATAGTAAAGTTGAGGCCGTCTGAAAACAAACCCTGCTTTCAGACGGCCGGAATAAACCATTATA
>NZ_JBQCWY010000729.1:0-1487 GCF_051956955.1 Neisseria sp. P0021.S005
TTTTTAATTAACTAATTGAAATTAAACAGTATAAAATTAACGCAAAATCCCTACTCCTGACAAATCCTGCGCCATTTTGGCGGCGGAGTTATCGGTCATACCGCCGACAAAATCCAAGATTTTCATATAGGCCTGATACAGACTGTCTTCAGGAAGAATCGGATTGTGCTTTTTCAATAATTCCAACGCCAAAGACTGACGCGTTGCCAACTGTTTTTCAGCAATCAGGGCATAAGCGGCAGGGACGAGCAAATCCAAGATGGAGCCTAAGCATGGGAATGTTGCAATTTCGGTCAAGAGCTTGGTGTGATGGCGGAAAATCCGTGTTTGCGCCAATTCTTTCGCTTTTGCCAAAGTGTTTTGCACTTGCGGGCTACACAGAGCAAGCAAGTCTTTGCCTTTGAATGTTCCGTCCAACAAGTCGGACTGATGCAGCATAAAGGTTTGCGCGACATCATCAATCGCCTTGCCAATCGCAATACCGCGCAACATGGCACAACGCTGACGGCTGGAGCTGGCATGCCATGCGCTTTCGGCAAAGGTCAGCTCGGACAAGATACTCTCCACTTCCGTATCCATGAGTAAATCCAATTCGACGGCATCTTCCAAGTCCAGCAAGGCATAGCAAATATCGTCGGCAGCCTCCATCAAATAAGACAAAGGATGACGCGCCCAGCTGTCTATTCCTGCGGAAACCAGTCCCAATTCATCAGCAACTTGACGGATAAACGGCAACTCTGTTTGATAAATATTGAATTTCTTTCTGCCGTTTGGATGTTGCGTTGTCCACGGATACTTCAGCAATGCGCCGATGGCTGCCGCAGTCAGGCGCATTCCGCCTGCTTCCGGATACATTTCAAGGCTGGCAACGATACGCAGGCTATGCGCATTGCCTTCATAGGTTTGAATATCGTTGCGTTCCGCTTCGTTTAATGTGTTCAGATAAATTTGATGCTCAGGCCGTCTGAACCAATCGCGTAAAGCATCTTCACCGGTATGGCCAAACGGCGGATTGCCCAAATCATGTGCCAAACAGGCAACCTGCACCACGGCACCAATATCGCTGGGCGTATTGCCCTGCGGCAGAAAACCGCCGTTGTGCAACATCACGCCCACGCGGTTGCCCAAGCTCCTGCCCACGCTGGCAACTTCAACGCTGTGCGTCAGACGGTTGTGCGTCAAGTCATGTTGCGCCAGCGGATGCACTTGCGTTTTACGGCCAAGACGGCGGAAGGCTCCGGAGAAAACAACCCGGTCGTAGTCAATGTGAAAATCCGTACGCAAAGCATCGGCACCTTCCTGCGTCGAAGGGGTAACGGTCGGCACGATTTCGCCGTTTTTAGTACGGAAACGTTGAGTAGATAATAAGTTTTGCCAATTCATTCGGATGGTCATAAAGGTTCCTCAAGCAAAGTAAAGGCCGTCTGAAACATATTCAGACGGCCTTATGCTTATTTACCGCGCATCAATTCAAAGAAATCGTCGTT
>NZ_JBQCWY010000730.1:0-1486 GCF_051956955.1 Neisseria sp. P0021.S005
AATCAGCAATACAATGATTTTATTTTTATTCATAACAATCTCAAAAAAAATGCCCGATTCTGCATCGGGCATATCAACTATTTAGAAAGGATATTTATCACGAAAACGTGAGCCGCTATTATACACGCTTCGTAAAATTTTAAGGGAAATTTACGCCGAAGGCCGTCTGAAGCTTTTCAGACAGCCCAGATACTCAACGGCGGTATTTCATTTCGGTCTTCATATCGTCCAAAATACGTTTGACGTTGTGTTCCAACACATCTTCCACCAAGCCCGGAGCCTGCTCGTTCAGCATTTGCTGCAACTGGTAAGTGAACAAGGCCATTTGTTTTTGCACGGCAATCCGAATCATGCCATTGACCGCATCGGCCACATGGGGGCGTAAACGCTTAATCAGACGCTCGGTCAAATCTTTTTCAGAAACGCAGAATACCTCCCGACGGCCAATCGCTTGCGGGTTCAATACATTGATATGGACATTAATGGCCGGTTCTTTTTCAAGGCCGTCTGAAACCGCCTCTTCAGCCACTTCCGCATCATCATTTTCCGGTTTTTCAGTTTCTTCCACTTCAGGCGCATCAAAATCTACGGCACCTGATTTCGGATTCAGTCTGACGGTGCGCGTTGATTCGATATGACGCTCTGAAGCCGCAGCCTGCAATGCCGATTGCGCGCTCAACCAGTTATCCTGCAAAACCACCATTGCATCGGTTTCCACTGCCTCGCCCTCGTCGGCAAGGGCAGTATTGTGTTCCAACTGCCAGCGGTACAAATACTCTTCCAATACTTTTTCACGATTGTCAGCATCCAGTTTATATTCTTTTTTAGGCGCGGTTTTGGGCGCAACATCGACAGCGTCGTCCGATTTTTTGACCAATGGCGCATGAGTCGGCTCAGTATTGAATTGTCGTGCCTGACGCAATCTTTCCAGGCGTTTTTCCCAATTCAGGTCTTCTTCCTCGAGGGCTGTGGGGTCAAGACGGTTGTTTTCCATAATCTCGTTTTTTCATTTTTATTGTGAACCGTATTTCAAACCTAAAATTACTTGAAATACGGCCAATGGTTGGACATATCCGGCAAGCCGGCGCAAGCGTCACATTTTAATATTAATTCGCTATATAATCACTATTTTATTTAACTCAAGGATACATCATGAGCAGCATCGAACAACGCCTCGAATATCTGGAAGAGGCCAACGACGCTTTGCGTATGCAAAACCACGTCCTCGCCACCGCACTCAAAGGCCTCATCCGCTCCCTGCCCTCCGACATGGCCAACGATGCCGTAGAATCCATCCAGCTTGCCTTTGAAGACGCGTTGGCGGAATTGAGCTATGAAGACAGTCCGCACACCGACCTCTTCCATGACGTAACCTACGCATTTTTCCGAGAAAAAGACCACTGATTTCGGCTAGTTTGTTCACAAAATTATGCTAAACTAAGATTTTATCCGTTAACATTTTATTAAGAAAGCACATATCATGAAC
>NZ_JBQCWY010000731.1:0-1485 GCF_051956955.1 Neisseria sp. P0021.S005
CTTCGCCGTTAATCATTGCCCACAGGTCTTGACCCAATACGGCGGAAGCTTCGTCAAATGTGGCTTTAACGATGGCTTGCTCGGCAAAGCCGTTCATCATGCCTAGGCTTTGTGAGCCTTGTCCGGGAAAGAAGAATGCGAAAGACATGGTAATTCCTTATTGGTTTGAATGTTTGAGGGTGTCTGCCAGCAGAAGGAGGGTGGCGGCAGTATTGGTTGCAGCACTCAGCCGGAAGGTGCGGACAAAACTGAGTTTGCTGGTTTTATGCCGGAATGCGAGGCTGCTGCAATAACCGCCCGGTCAGCCGCCAAGCAGATTGAGCAGGTGCAATTTTGCTTCGGGTATGCGTCTGCCGTGGTTGCGTGCGCGCTGTTTGTCTAGGTAGTAAAGCAGGAAAACGTATGCACTCAGTGCGAGATAGGCGATTGCCAGTTTGGGCAATATTATAGCCGTTATGCTTAAAAACAGGCTGCTGATGCAGAGTGCAAACGTTAGGGATTTCATGGGTTTTAGCAGAATAGGCTGTCTGAAAGGGATGTTCAGACGGCCCAACCGTTAGTATTTTACTAAGACCGCACCCCAGGCAAAACCGCCGCCGATGCCTTCGAGCAAGAGGTTTTGTCCGCGTTTGATTTGGCCGTTTTTAATACCGACATCCAGTGCCAGCGGAATAGAGGCAGCGGACGTGTTGCCGTGGTCTTGGACGGTCAGGATCACTTTGTCCATGCTCAAGCCCAAGTGTTTGGCGGTAGAGTCGATAATGCGCTTATTGGCTTGGTGCGGCACAAGCCAATCGATTTGATTGGTGGTATAACCGGCTTCTTCGATAACGTCATCTGCGATTTTGGACAGCATTTTGACGGCAAACTTGAATACGCCGGGGCCGTCCATGCTGATGTAGGGCGAACCGCAAATCTGGCCGTTGGCAATTTGTCCCGGGACGTTCAAAAGGTTGAGGTAGTTGCCGTCGGCTTTGAGTTTGCTATGGATAATGCCCGGTTCGTCAGATGCACTTAAGACAACCGCGCCCGCACCGTCACCAAAGAGGACGCAGGTGGTGCGGTCGTTCCAATCGACGATGCGGCTGAAGGTTTCAGCGCCGATAACCAAAGCGTTTTTCGCCATGCCACTTTTGATGTAGGCATTGGCAGTGGTCAGGGCATACATAAAACCGGCGCACACGGCTTGTACGTCAAAGGCAGGGCAGCCGTTGGCAATGCCCAATTTTTGCTGCACGATGGTTGCCGTAGAAGGGAACTGCATATCGGGGGTAGCTGTGGCGACGATAATCAGGTCGATATCGTCAGCCTGCAAACCGGCATCTGCCAAGGCGCGGCGCGCTGACTCGGCGGCCAAATCGCTGGTTTTTTCGCTGTCGTCTGCAATATGGCGAAATTTGATACCTGTACGCGTGGTAATCCACTCGTCGGAAGTGTCCACTTTTTTGGCAAGGTCGTCATTGCTGACGCGGTTGGCAGGAAGGT
>NZ_JBQCWY010000732.1:0-1485 GCF_051956955.1 Neisseria sp. P0021.S005
CTTCGCCGTTAATCATTGCCCACAGGTCTTGACCCAATACGGCGGAAGCTTCGTCAAATGTGGCTTTAACGATGGCTTGCTCGGCAAAGCCGTTCATCATGCCTAGGCTTTGTGAGCCTTGTCCGGGGAAGAAGAATGCGAAAGACATGGTAATTCCTTATTGGTTTGAATGTTTGAGGGTGTCTGCCAGCAGAAGGAGGGTGGCGACAGTATTGGTTGCGGTGGTCAGCCGGAAGGTGCGGACAAATCCGGGTTTGCTGGTTTTATGCCGGAATATGAGGCTGCCGCAATAACCGCCCGGCCAGCCACCAAGCAGGTTGAGCAGGTGCAATTTTGCTTCGGGTATGCGCCTGCCGTGCTTGCGTGCGCGCTGTTTGTCTTGGTAGTAAAGCAGGAAAACGTATGCACTTAGCGCGAGATAGGCAATTGCCAGTTTGGGCAATATTACAGCCGTTATGCTTAAAAACAGGCTGCTGATGCAGAGTGCAAACGTTAGGGATTTCATGGGTTTGAGCAGAATAGGCCGTCTGAAAGAGGTGTTCAGACGGCCCAATCGTTAGTATTTCACTAAAACCGCACCCCAGGCAAAACCGCCGCCGATGCCTTCGAGCAAGAGGTTTTGTCCGCGTTTGATTTGGCCGTTTTTAATGCCGACATCCAGTGCCAGTGGAATGGAGGCGGCGGAAGTGTTGCCGTGGTCTTGGACGGTCAAGATCACTTTGTCCATGCTCAAGCCCAAGTGTTTGGCGGTAGAGTCGATAATGCGCTTGTTGGCTTGGTGCGGCACAATCCAATCGATTTGATCGGCGGTGTAACCGGCTTCTTCGATAACGTCATCTGCAATTTTTGCCAGCATTTTGACGGCAAACTTGAATACGCCGGGGCCGTCCATACTGATGTAGGGTGAGCCGCAAACCTGGCCGTTAGCGATTTGTCCGGGGACGTTTAAAAGGTTGAGGTAGTTGCCGTCGGCTTTGAGTTTGCCGTGGATGATGCCCGGTTCGTCAGATGCGCTTAAGACAACCGCGCCTGCGCCGTCACCAAAGAGGACGCAGGTGGTGCGGTCGTTCCAATCAACGATGCGGCTGAAGGTTTCTGCGCCGATAACCAAAGCGTTTTTCGCCATGCCGCTTTTGATGTAGGCATTAGCAGTGGTCATGGCATACATAAAACCGGCGCACACGGCTTGTACGTCAAAGGCAGGGCAGCCGTTGGTTATGCCTAATTTTTGCTGCACGATGGTCGCCGTGGAGGGGAACTGCATGTCTGGAGTGGCTGTGGCGACGATAATCAGATCGATATCGTCAGCCTGCAAATCGGCATCTGTCAAGGCGCGGCGCGCTGACTCGGCGGCCAAGTCGCTGGTTTTTTCGCTGTCGTCTGCAATATGGCGAAATTTGATACCTGTACGCGTGGTAATCCACTCGTCGGAAGTGTCCACTTTTTTGGCAAGGTCGTCATTGCTGACGCGGTTGGCAGGAAGGT
>NZ_JBQCWY010000733.1:0-1484 GCF_051956955.1 Neisseria sp. P0021.S005
AAATACCTATATCTAAGTTACTTTATTCTCGTTACGCAATTTACCGGTTGTCGTCATTCCCGCCCCCGACTACGCGAGGACAGGCTACGGCGGGAATCTATTTTTGAAATTCGGAAACTGTTTTTCAAATAAGGGTTTCTCAAGTTTTACGATGGATTCCCGCCTGCGCGGGAATGACGGTGCTAATCCGCCTATAACAAACGTCGTCTGAAAACCAAATTTCCGGTTTTCAGACGACGTTTTCTGTTCACAAACCTAAGCGTTATTTCTCTGCTTTCAACACCCGTTGACGGCGGGTTTCGCTCAATACCATGCCTGCGCTGACGGAAACGTTCATGCTTTCTACCGTGCCAAACATCGGAATCGATACCAGCATATCGCAATGTTCGCGCGTCAGGCGGCGCATGCCTTCGCCTTCGTTGCCCATTACCCAGGCCACGCTGTCGGGCAAGTCGCAGTGGTAAAGGTCGGAGTCGCCGCCCATGTCCGTGCCGACAATCCAAATGCCGTACTCTTTCAATTCACGCAAAGTACGGGCAAGATTGGTTACGGTAATATACGGCACAGTTTCCGCCGCACCACAGGCAACTTTGCTGACGGTCGCATTCAGGCCGGCGCTTTTGTCTTTGGGCGCAATCACGGCATGCACGCCCATCGCATCGGCAGTACGCAGACACGCGCCGAGGTTGTGCGGGTCGGTAATGCCGTCCAATACCAGCAAAAACGGCGGTTCGCTCAGGTTTTCCAACACATCTTCCAAGTGAACATGGTTTTTGGAGGCATCGATAAACCCGACCACGCCCTGATGACGCGCCCCTTTGCTGATGGCATTCAGGCGGTCGGCATCAGCAAAATGCACGCGTACGTTTTCAGAGGCCGCCTTATCCAATACATCGCGGGTGCGCGCATCGGATTTGCCCTCTTGGATATAGAGTTCGGTAATCGATTTCGGGTTTTGCCACAAACGGGCATTGACGGCGTGAAAGCCATAGATGAGTCGTTGGTTTGCCATGTTTTTGCTTTATCAAAAAATTCAGACGGCCATTATAACAAGTAAGGCCGTCTGAAAATTTTTTATTTCATCAAATAACCGAGTATGCCCGAAGTGCCAACGCCGATTAAGACCGTTACCAACATCGAAAACCGGCTGGCCGCCAATACCGTCAAAGCAATGGCAATCAGCTCATGCGGTTTATCTGATACAAAATAAGGTGCAATCACGGAAATCAACACACAGCCCGGCGCGGCCTCCATAACCACTTGCGCGCGACGGCTCAACGTACGGTTGCGTAATGCAAAAAAGCCGATTAATCGGGTTGAATAGGTAACAGCCAACATGCTTAAAAACAGCAGAAACGATTGCAGCGACAACAAATCCTTCATTTTTGCTCTCCCCACAAATACGCCGCCAACAAGCCAGACAACGTTCCGGCCGGAACATACCATGCGCCATCCACGGTCAAATAGGTTGCGCACGCCACAAT
>NZ_JBQCWY010000734.1:0-1470 GCF_051956955.1 Neisseria sp. P0021.S005
GCCGACTACATCAAGCACCACTTGCAAAGCTTGACCAGTATGTCGGATGTTACTCGGGGTCAAGGACTGAAAAACATCGCTGATTTTTCGTTCATTAACCTTGATGCAATCTTTTTTGCCGTTCTGTTGGGCGTAATCGGCAGCTTCCTTTTGTGGCGTGGGGCCAAAAAAGCAACTGCTGGCGTACCTGGTCGTTTTCAAGCGGCTGTTGAAATTCTGTTCGAATTCGTGGATAACATGTGTAAGAGCATTATCCATAACGAACAATCGCGTAAAGCTGTTGCGCCTTTAGGCTTGACTCTGTTTGTCTGGATTTTCCTGATGAACGCCATGGATATGTTGCCGGTTGATTTGCTGCCAATGGTATGGCAAGGCGTTACCGGTAATCATCACGCACTGTTGCGTGTCGTACCGACTGCTGACTTGAATACCACTTTGGCTTTGGCAATTGGCGTATTGTTGGTATGTATTTATTACAATATCAAAATCAAAGGCTTTGGCGGTTGGATTCACGAATTGTTCAGCGCGCCTTTCGGTCCGATGCTCGCTCCGGCCAACTTCCTGCTCAACTTGGTAGAGTTTTTGTCCAAAACCGTATCCCACGGTATGCGGTTGTTTGGTAATATGTATGCCGGTGAGCTGGTGTTCCTGCTGATTGCTTTGTTGGGTGGTGCGTGGGCATCAACTGGCAGCATCGAAACTTTAGATCCAATTTTATTTGTGTTCCACCTGATTGCCGGTTTGGCTTGGGCGATTTTCCACATTTTGGTTATCACCTTGCAGGCATTTATTTTCATGGCGTTGGCGTTCGTATATATCGGACAAGCGCATGATGCACACTAATCAAGTAGTTTTTTCGTAGTTTGTTTTTTGTAGTTTAACCTTTACTATTTTAAGGAGTTTAAAAATGGGTTTGATTGCTATCGCATGTGGTTTGATCGTTGCCTTGGGCGCATTGGGTGCCTCTATCGGTATCGCAATGGTTGGTTCTAAATACTTGGAATCTTCTGCTCGCCAACCTGAGCTGATCGGTCCTCTGCAAACCAAACTGTTCTTGATCGCTGGTCTGATCGACGCGGCCTTCTTGATCGGTGTGGCTATTGCCCTGTTGTTCGCCTTCGTTAACCCGTTTGGTGCTGCGTAATCAAGACGGAGCGATCCGTTCAGATACAGGCTTATGGTCTGTTTGATTAACCCAGATACGAAGGTTAAGTAACGTGAATATTAATGCAACCTTATTTGCGCAAATCCTGGTTTTCTTTGGCTTGGTTTGGTTTACGATGAAATTCGTATGGCCTCCGATTGCCAAAGCATTGGATGAGCGTGCCGCAAAAATCGCCGAGGGCTTGGCTGCTGCCGAGCGCGGTAAGAGCGATTTTGAGCAGGCAGAGAAAAAAGTTGCAGAACTTATGGCCGAAGGGCGTAATCAGGTAACCGAAATGGTTGCCAACGCCGAAAAACGTGCTGCAA
>NZ_JBQCWY010000735.1:0-1467 GCF_051956955.1 Neisseria sp. P0021.S005
TTCTATATTGTTATTTCGGATTTCTAGATGGTGAGGATAGGGCGGTAAAGTATCTATTTTTACCGTATCGATAAATCAGCGGTTTCAGACGGCCTTAATCTACCAAGCTGCCGCTCGGATTCAAAATTGCCTTAAATGTATTTCCGTCCAACGACACCAGCAATACCGCATCGCCTTGTTTCAATACATCTTCAGAGTCAGGCTCTACCATCACATAATGCTGTTGGCCGTAAGCATCTTTCACGCGCACCTGCGCCGCATTACCTACCCGAGCTTCGCCCAGCACCACTGTGCCGACGCGGCCGATTAAACTTTCTTGCGAAACGGCAGTGGTTTCATCTTTCGGCATAATTTTGTACAAACCGCTAGCCGTCACTCGCACTAAGGGCAGGGAAAGAAACCAAACGATGACTGCTGCCAGCGTGCCATTCAGATAGCTGCCGAATACAGTGGCAAAGGCCGTCTGAAACAGATAACCCGTCAGTCCGTATACGGCAAGAAATACCACCATCAACATCAACACCGGGATACGTCCGACATACAGCCAGCTCAGGAAACGCACGAATATGCCTGCATCCGCCACATCCAATCCAACCTCGGCGTGCGCGGTTTCGGTCAGACTGTCGGGCAACAGGTTGTCCAACCAGTCACTGATACCGCCTGCCAGCATGGAAATGACTTCCAACACACCGAGCAAAATCATCAGCGCAATGGCAATGCCGAAGATTTCAGTTTCGGGGGCGTTGATTAAATTCCACATATTGCATTTCCTTATTCTTTTTGATTTTTTCTTTATGGGATTTGTATTTTGAATAATACATTTTTAATGTTGGTGGGGTTTGTTTGGATTTTATCTACTTAATATAAGTAAATCTAAAAGCATCCACCCCCAAAAGATATATGCAATCCAAAATAAACGGTATTTGAAGAAGTTTTTAAACTTTATTTGAGTTAGGCATTTCTTCTCCAATAGATCTAAGAGTTTTTGCTGCTCTTGTTTGTCACAGTTTTCCAAGATTTCGGTTTTTAATAATTCTATGGCTTGTTCAATAGAAACTTTCCGTCCATCTGCAATTAATTTGTCTCCATATTTTGTCTTCACGTCATTCATAATAATAACAGCATAGAATCCCATAATTAAAATAGCAGCAACTATTGCGGGTATGGGGTGATTATCACTAAGAGACCAAACCGCGATAGTTGATAACAGCAACCATGCAGCATGGTGATTCAACATCTTATGGCGGTAAGCAATCTGCTCAGCAAGCTCATAAATCTTATTAACAAAATTCATCTTATTTCCCTGCTTTCAATGCCGCCAATCTTTCGGCAATGCGGTGGTTGCGGCTTAAGTCTTCCAGTTCTTTCAGCTTGGCCAACTGCGCCGCATCGGTGCTGCTGTGTACCGAGTTTTGGCGACCCATCACACGGTCGAAGGCATTGCCGCTTTTTTCGGCATCACGGGCA
>NZ_JBQCWY010000736.1:0-1466 GCF_051956955.1 Neisseria sp. P0021.S005
GCCTAATTGTCCGCCGCCAAGAATGCCGAGCATAGCAGGAGGGAGGATGGGGGATGTGTTCATGGATAATCGCTTTATGAAGAAATTGGGTAGGGTGTTTGCAGGCCGTCTGAAAATGGTTTTACGGCTTCAGACGGCCTGATGTTTTAAAGTTTGCCGATAAATTGCGGAGGAACGTTTTCAGTTAACCATACGCCGTTGTCCGCCAGATAAAATTGGTGTCCTGCCGCAAGCATGGCGACAGTGTCGATGGTCAATACAAGCGGCTTGCCGTGGCGGGAGCCGACGTTGACGGCTGTTGCAGCATCGGCAGACAGATGGACAAAATGGCGCGAGGCAGAATGCAGGCCTTGTTCCAAAATAGATGGAACAGAGCGCTCAGCCGTACCGTGATACAAAATCTGAGGAGGCGTTGCCACTTTGTGTTCAACCTGAACTTGTGCCGTCGAATGACCTTGTGCCGCGCGGATGCGTTTGCCGTCTTCAGAAAGGGTAAACCGTTTTTTATCGTTTTTTTCGACCACTTCCAATAATATTTCGTAGGTCAGCGGATTGCCCATAAAGCTGCGCTCGGGATGGTTTACCTGTGTCAACAGGGTATCAATATCCACCCAGCCGTCTTTATCCAAAGTAATGCCGATTTGCTCGGGATGATGGCGCAAGATAAAGCTGAGGAATTTGCTGATGGATTTTAGTTGTTTTTCTTTTAGTATCATAATCTTGTTGTTTAGTCATTTCAGAGCGCAGGCCGTCTGAAAATTATTTATCCAACCCTTCTTGCACCATTTGCGCTGCGCGGATCACGGCGCGGGCTTTGTTTTGGGTTTCCTGCCATTCGGAGGTTGGGTCGGAGTCGGCAACTACGCCTGCGCCGCTTTGCACGAAGAGGGTATTGTTTTTAATCACGGCAGTGCGGATGGCAATGGCCAGGTCCATGTCGTTGTTGAAACTCCATACGCCGACTGCGCCGCCGTAGATGCCGCGTTTGCTCGGTTCGACTTCTTCGATGATTTCCATGGCGCGGACTTTAGGCGCGCCGGAAAGTGTGCCTGCCGGGAAGGTAGCGGCGAGGATGTCCATGTTGGTCATGCCGTCTTTCAGACGGCCTTCGACGTTAGAGACGATGTGCATCACATGGGAATATTTTTCAATCACCATTTTGTCGGTAACTTTGACTTCGCCGGTTTTACTGATGCGGCCGACATCGTTGCGTCCTAAGTCAATCAACATGACGTGTTCGGCAATTTCTTTGGCATCGCTCAGCAGGTCTTGTTCGTTGGCAAGGTCTTCGGCTGGTGTTTTGCCGCGCAGGCGTGTACCGGCGATAGGACGGACGATAACATCGTCGCGTTCGCGGCGGACGAGGATTTCGGGCGAAGAGCCGACAATATGGAAATCGCCGAAATCGTAGTAGAACATATACGGCGATGGGTTCAGCGTACGCAGGGCGCGGTAGAGGGCAAGCG
>NZ_JBQCWY010000737.1:0-1465 GCF_051956955.1 Neisseria sp. P0021.S005
TCTCGTCTAATCATGTGTATGAAAAGGAAAAATACATGTCCGCATCTGCTGTTAAAGAAACACTGAATCCGTTTGAAATTGCACAAAAACAAGTAAAAATTGCCTGCGATCGCCTGAATGCCGACCCAGCAGTATTTGAAATCTTGAAAAAGCCGCAACGTGTTTTGGAAGTCAACTTCCCTGTCAAACTCGACAACGGTACAGTAGAAAACTTCACCGGCTATCGTTCACAACACAATAATGCCGTCGGCCCTTACAAAGGCGGCGTGCGCTTCCATCCCAATGTAAATCTGGACGAAGTCAAAGCCCTGTCTATCTGGATGACCATCAAATGCTGCGTGGCCGGTATTCCTTACGGCGGCGGTAAAGGCGGTATCACTTTGGATCCGCGCAATTATTCCGAAGCAGAATTAGAACGCATTGCCCGCGCTTATTCCGAAGCCATTTCTCCGCTGATCGGCGAGAAAATCGATATTCCTGCACCTGATGTGAACACCAACGGCAAAATCATGTCTTGGATGGTTGATGCCTATGAAAACGTGGTAAAACATTCCGCACCGGGCGTATTCACCGGTAAACCGGTTGAGTTTGGCGGCTCTTTGGCGCGTACCGAAGCCACCGGTTACGGCGTAAACTTCGCCGCCGTCCAAGCTTTGGAAAAACTGGGCAAAGACGTGAAGGGTGCCACTTACGCCATTCAAGGTTTCGGTAATGTGGGCTACCACACCGGTTACTATGCACACAAAGCCGGTGCGAAAATCGTTGCCGTTTCTACCGTTGACGTTGCCATCTACAACGAAAACGGCTTGGATATGGAAGCAATCATCAAAGAATTCCAAACCAAAGGTTTCATCACCAACGAAGCCGGCTACGGCAAAGAAATCAGCAATGCCGAACTTTTGGCTTTGGAAGTGGACGTACTCGCCCCTTGCGCGCTGGAAAACCAACTGACTTCTGAAAACGCTGGTAAAGTCCGCGCGAAAATCGTGGTTGAAGGTGCAAACGGCCCGACTACTCCAGAAGCCGACGTTATCCTGCGTCAAAATGGCGTATTGGTTGTTCCTGATATTTTGGCAAACTGCGGCGGCGTGGTGGTATCCTATTTTGAATGGGTACAAAACCTGCAAGGCTACTACTGGGAGTTTGACGAAGTTCAAGAGAAAGAAACCGTTGTCCTGCGCCGTGCGTTCCGCGATATTTGGAACTTGGCTCAAGAATACGATGTCGACCTGCGTACCGCTTCTTACATGATGAGTATCCGTCGTGTTGAAAAAGCAATGAAGCTGCGCGGCTGGTATTAATCGTTTGAGCGATAGCTAAGAGCAGGCCGTCTGAAATCTGTTTTCAGACGGCCTTAATGTTTTTGATAAGAGCCTTTACAAATTTTAATCCACCTTGATTCCATTTCAATCAAACTCAGCTATAATCCCCTTTTTTGACCTTTCCGGAAAAGACATAATCATGA
>NZ_JBQCWY010000738.1:0-1463 GCF_051956955.1 Neisseria sp. P0021.S005
CACCGCGGGCGCGGTTTTCATGGAATTGCGCCTGCCAATCGGCAAATTTGCCTTGTTCGATGGCTTCGCGCATTTCTGCCATGATGACTTGGTAGAAGTGCAGATTGTGGATGGTGTTGAGCTGTGCACCCAAGATTTCGCCGACTCGGTGCAGATGGTGCAGGTAGGAGCGGCTGAAATTTTGACAGGCGTAGCAGGTGCAGCTTTCATCAATCGGACGCTTGTCGAGTTTATGTTTTGCGTTTTTGATTTTCAAATCGCCAAAACGGGTAAACAGCCAGCCGTTACGCGCATTGCGGGTAGGCATGACGCAGTCGAACATATCCACACCGTGTGCCACACCGTACACCAAGTCTTCAGGCGTGCCGACGCCCATCAAATAATGCGGTTTGTGTTCAGGCAGGATAGGGCCGACGGCGCGCAACATACGGTACATTTCGGGCTTGGGTTCGCCAACGGATAAGCCGCCGATGGCCAATCCGGGGAAGTCGAGCTCTTCCAAACCTTTCAGTGATTCTTCGCGCAAATCTTCATACATCGCGCCTTGTACAATGCCAAACAGTGCATTTGGGTTTTTCAGGTCTTCAAAAGCCTTTTTGCTTCGTTCCGCCCAGCGCAGGCTCATTTGCAGCGATTTTTGCGCTTGGCTGTGCGTTGCTTCGCCAGGGGTGCACTCGTCCAACTGCATCACGATGTCGGAATTCAATACAGTTTGGATTTTCATCGACACTTCGGGCGAGAGGAACAGTTTGTCGCCGTTGATCGGGCTTTGGAATGTACAGCCTTCTTCGGTCAGCTTGCGCATGTCGGATAACGAAAATACTTGGAAACCGCCCGAGTCGGTTAAAATCGGCTTATCCCAACCGATAAATTCGTGCAGACCGCCGAATTGTTCGATGACTTCCAAACCTGGGCGCAGCCACAGATGGTAAGTGTTGCCTAAGATGATTTGCGCTTTGATGTCATGCAGGTTTTGCGGGTTCATCGCTTTGACCGAACCGTAAGTGCCAACCGGCATAAATACCGGCGTTTCGATTTTGCCGTGGTTCAGTTCCAAAGTGCCGCGTCGGGCATGACCGTCTTTTTTGTGTAAGGTAAATTTGAGCATAGCAATAATAGATTGGACGTTCGCGTGTGTGTGAAATGAAAGGGCAGATTATAAAGGATTTTTCGTTGGTTGACGGCTGGATTTTATCTTTGTCAAAACAATGCTTCAGACGGCCTGAATGATGGAGGAAATAAAAAATGAGGTATAAATCAAACAAAAATATTCAGGCCGTCTGAAAAGTATTTACAGATGCTTGCAAAAGGGAACACGCTTCGTTACAATAAGCGACTTAGATGAAGGCACATAGCTCAGTTGGTTAGAGCACCACCTTGACATGGTGGGGGTCGTTGGTTCGAGTCCAATTGTGCCTACCAAATTTCCATAACGGCTTTATGCCGTTATTTTTTAATGTTTT
>NZ_JBQCWY010000739.1:0-1461 GCF_051956955.1 Neisseria sp. P0021.S005
ATGTGGTAGCCTTCGTATTCGATGGCGGTATTTTTAGCGAGAATGGTAATGCCGCGTTCTTTTTCAAGATCGTTGCTGTCCATGACGCGTTCTTCGACTTGCTGGTTGGAACGGAATGTACCGGACTGACGCAGCAACTGGTCAACTAATGTGGTTTTGCCATGGTCGACGTGGGCGATGATGGCAATATTGCGGATTTGTTTCATGATAATTTATGTGTTTCAGCTAGGTGCTTAAAAAAAAGATAACTGGCGATTATAGCACGATTCCTAAGTATTGACGGAGTAGAAGATTCAAAAAAATGAGGCAAAAGCAGTTGAGAATAATTCATAATTAAATTTGATTGATTTTGTTGGATTATTTGCTTTTATTTATGGTTAACAAATGTAAATGTTTTTGAATGATGCAATGGATTCTTAATACTAATGTCAAAAAATTGTCATTAAAAACAGGGGATTAATTTTTCAGACGGCCTTTTTGGCTGGTTAACTTTTTTGATAATTGTTTGTATTTTAAATAGAAAATTTGTCAAAAGTGCTTCTTGTGCATACAATTACCTCGTTCCATAACAACACACGAATCTTCATTTCGTGATTATCAACTTTTAAAAGAAAGAGAAAGAATTATGCAAGGCAACCAAGCAGTTATTGATTACATGAACGAATTATTGTCTGGTGAGTTGGCTGCTCGCGACCAATATTTTATCCACTCTCGCCTGTACTCTGAATGGGGTTACACCAAACTGTTCGAACGTTTGAACCACGAGATGGAAGAAGAAACCACTCACGCCGAAGACTTCATCCGTCGTATCCTGATGTTGGGCGGTACTCCTAAAATGACACGTGCCGAACTGAACATCGGTACTGACGTAATCTCTTGTCTGAAAGCAGACTTGAACACTGAATACGAAGTACGCGATGCGCTGAAAAAAGGCATCAAATTGTGCGAAGAAGCTCAAGACTACGTTACCCGCGATTTGATGATTGCCCAACTGAAAGACACTGAAGAAGATCACGCTCACTGGTTGGAACAACAACTGCGTCTGATCGAATTGGTCGGCGAAGGCAACTACTACCAAAGCCAACTGTAATCTAGCGTATAACATATTAAGGAGCTGAATATGAAAGGCGATCGCTTAGTTATTCGCGAGCTGAACAAAAACTTAGGTTTGTTGCTGATTACCATTAACCAATACTTCCTGCATGCCCGCATTTTGAAAAACTGGGGCTTTGAAGAATTGGGCGAACACTTCTTCAAACAATCCATCCGCGAGATGAAATCCGCAGACGATTTAATCGAGCGTATTTTGTTCTTGGAAGGTCTGCCTAATCTGCAAGAATTGGGTAAACTGTTGATCGGTGAATCTACCGAAGAAATCATTGCCTGCGATCTGAAAAAAGAGTATGAAAAACATGATACTCTGGTTGCAGCCATCGCTCTTGCAGAAGAGCAACAAGACTA
>NZ_JBQCWY010000740.1:0-1457 GCF_051956955.1 Neisseria sp. P0021.S005
CCCCTAAATATCTCCTCACCGTCCGTACAGCTTCCCTTCACCTTCATCTTCCCGCACACTACCGCCGTCAACGACTCGTTCAAGCGTAATACTCTCGGCTCCGCCTCCCTGTCCAGAGCCACCGCCTTCAGGGTAAACTTCCCTTCCAGGATCCCCTTAGCCTGACCGTTCATCCGAATGCAGAAACCGCCCGCCTCCTTCACCGGCAGCTCCGGCCACTTCGTCGACGTCAGCTTAAAGCTGCCCTTTTTCGCATAGAACTGCTCCATAAAGCGCGCATTTTCCAGCAGGGCGGCATGAGCCGCACGCAAGTTGGCCGAACGGACTGACTCCCGATAGGCAGTCAATGCCGCCGTCGCCAATATCGAAACCAGCAGCATCACCACCAACAGCTGTATCAAGGAGTAGCCCCTCTGTACAGCTGCCCCATTCCGTTTTCCGTCAAATGCTTTTAAGTACATATCTTTCTTCCCTTTATCTTTATCTTTATCTTTGTATCCCTATCCGACAGGAGGCACCTTATCCGTTTGTCCCTTTACTCAATGGCCCCCATTGGTCCAAGTCTTCATTGCCACTGCCCATACAAAGCCGCCCGTCAGCCCGAACCGGCAAACGGTTCAGCCTCGGGGCGGCATACGGCAGTTAACCGTCAGGCTTATTTTTTCACGGCAGGCTGTGCGGCCTTAGGCGCGGCAGAAGAAACCGTCGCCTCCGCCTTTAACTTGTTCAGCACCGCATCACCGATGCCCTTCACGTTTTTCAGCTCCTCCACCGATTTGAACGCACCGTTCTTCTGACGGTATTCCACAATCGATTTCGCCTTAGCCGGACCGATACCCGGCAAAGCCTCCAGTTCGGCAGAAGACGCGGTATTGATATTCACGGCGGCCAAAGAGAATGCTGCACAGACGGCGGCAAATGCACCAAATAAAAATTTCTTCATCAGATTTTTTCCCATAACATATTTGATTGAATCAGTCAGGAAGCCTACCGAATGGTTTTATTCCACTCTGTAAACACTGTCACATACGCGCAGATAGGGCAACAGCTCATACCCACACAAATGCTTACGACATATTAACGCAAATATCGTTTGATTTCAAATATTCTAAACAGTTAACCATAACTTTCAGTACTTTTGTTCAAGAATAACAACAGAGTTGTCATCCTTTAATTTAAACAACAAGCATGCACGAACACTCAATAGGTATCGGAATGGGTATCGGTTCATCAATATCCTTGCACCCATTACCCTACCTCCTATCGTCAAACCGACAGAAACGACAGGTATATAAAAAGCCCCCGACATCAGTCGGGGGCTTTGGAATGGGTGTTTGGCGGTGACCTACTTTCACATGGAAGAACCACACTATCATCGGCGCTGAGTCGTTTCACGGTCCTGTTCGGGATGGGAAGGCGTGGGACCAACTCGCTATGGCCGCCAAACTTAAACTGTT
>NZ_JBQCWY010000741.1:0-1453 GCF_051956955.1 Neisseria sp. P0021.S005
TAGAATTGCTGCCTGCTCCTACCGACATTCCTCCAGTTCAAGGTGTTAACCCTAACACTGAAGAAGCCGACAGCCGTCAAGCCAGCGATGAAGAGAAATTCTCTGCATTGGCGTTCAAAATGTTGAACGATAAATACGTTGGTCAGTTGACTTTCATCCGCGTTTACTCTGGTGTTGTGAAATCCGGTGATACCGTATTGAACTCAGTAAAAGGTACTCGCGAACGTATCGGTCGTCTGGTGCAAATGACTGCTGCAGACCGTACTGAAATTGAAGAAGTACGCGCTGGTGATATTGCAGCTGCGATCGGTCTTAAAGACGTTACCACTGGTGAAACCCTGTGTGCTGAAAGCGCACCAATCATCTTGGAACGCATGGAATTCCCTGAGCCGGTAATTCACATTGCTGTTGAACCAAAAACCAAAGCCGACCAAGAGAAAATGGGTATTGCCCTGAACCGTCTGGCGAAAGAAGACCCTTCTTTCCGCGTTCGTACAGACGAAGAATCCGGTCAAACCATTATTTCCGGTATGGGTGAATTGCACTTGGAAATTATTGTTGATCGTATGAAACGCGAATTCGGTGTGGAAGCTAACATTGGTGCGCCTCAAGTTGCATACCGTGAAACTATCCGCAAAGAAGTTGAAGCTGAATACAAACACGCTAAACAATCCGGTGGTAAAGGTCAATACGGTCACGTTGTGATCAAAATGGAACCTATGGAGCCGGGTGGTGCAGGTTACGAATTTATCGACGAAATTAAAGGTGGTGTGATTCCTCGCGAATTCATTCCGTCTGTCGATAAAGGTATCCGCGATACCCTGCCTAACGGTATCGTTGCAGGTTACCCAGTAGTTGACGTACGCGTACGTTTGATCTTCGGTTCTTCACACGACGTTGACTCCTCTCAACTGGCGTTCGAATTGGCTGCTTCTCAAGCCTTTAAAGAAGGTATGCGTAAAGCCAATCCTGCTCTGCTTGAGCCAATCATGGCAGTTGAAGTGGAAACCCCTGAAGAATACATGGGTGACGTAATGGGCGACTTGAACCGTCGTCGTGGCGTTGTATTGGGTATGGATGATGACGGTATCGGCGGTAAAAAAGTCCGTGCCGAAGTACCTCTGGCAGAAATGTTCGGTTACTCAACCGACCTGCGTTCTGCAACCCAAGGTCGCGCTACTTACTCCATGGAGTTCAAAAAATACGCTGAAGCTCCTGCTCACGTAGCTGCTGCTGTAACTGAAGCCCGCAAAGGCTAATCAGAAAAGACCGTCTGAAACTGAAAATAAATTTTCAGACGGCCATTGTTCTTTAATCGATCTTTATATGTAAAGGAATTAGCTCATGGCTAAGGAAAAATTTGAACGTAGCAAACCGCACGTAAACGTTGGCACCATCGGTCACGTTGACCATGGTAAAACCACTCTGACTGCTGCTTTGACTACTATTTTGG
>NZ_JBQCWY010000742.1:0-1452 GCF_051956955.1 Neisseria sp. P0021.S005
ATTATTGGTGGAAACCGTTAAAGCGGTTCTGCAAAGGGCGATTGCAACGGGCGGCAGTACGCTGCGGGACTTTGTCAATAGCGATGGCAAAAGCGGCTACTTTCAGCAGGAATATACGGTCTATGGCCGTCACAATGAGCCTTGTGTCCAATGTGGCGGGCTGATTTTTAAAGAAACTTTGGGGCAGCGTGGAACGTTTTATTGTCCAAATTGCCAGAAATAGTTTCAGACGGCCTTAAATGTCAGAGGCCGTCTGAAAATAATGAATACCATACAGAAGAAATTTTATGTCTAAACAAAAAGCTCCTTTTTTTAAACGACTGGGCAGACTTTGCCGTTTGGCGGCTTGGTTGTTCCGAACCGGCCGGAATTTGCGTGCCATCGATGGCAATAATGCAGAGGAACGCAATCATGCTGTGGTTGTTTTGGGAAAAGGCGCATTGGATGCTTTGGATATTGAATTGGAAATCGGCGTACCGCCTCAAGGCAATGTGAGCGGTACATTGGTAGTGGCCAACCATGTTTCTTGGTTGGATATTTTTGCCATGAGCGCCGTTTATCCGAGCAGTTTTATTGCCAAGCAGGAAATCAGCGGTTGGCCGGTTTTGGGGAAAATGGGTAAAAATGCCGGCACGGTGTTTATCAACCGCAATTCCCGCCGAGATATCGAGCCTATTAACCAGGCGATTTGCGCGGCATTGAAAGCAGGACAGAATGTCAGCTTCTTCCCTGAAGCGCGTACTTCTTCCGGCTTGGGTATTTTGCCGTTTAAAGCAGCCCTGTTTCAATCGGCGATTGATGCGAAAGCGCCGATTCAAGCAGTGACCTTGCGCTATTATGATGGCGAAGGACAACGGACGGACTTGCCGTCTTATGCGGAGGTAAACCTGTTTCAATCTTTATGGCGCATTGTTTCGATGAAGAAAATCTGTATCCGTTTGGATTTCTCGCCTCAATACAAACCGACAGATATGCCGGATAAAGACCGCTATGCTTTGAAAGATATTGCGGAAACAGCCATCGGCGAAATTGTGGCTTCGGATTCGCCCGTTCAGCCCTTACCTAAAAAATAATTTCAGTCAGGCACTTGTTTTATTTCAGATGGCCTTCATTTAGAGGAATAGCTGTTTTCGGTTTAATTGAATTGATAGTTTGATGTAATTAATATTATTTGAACTATAAATTATACAAATCGATAGGCCTGCATTAAAATGCAAGCATTGATTCATTTCTCAAACCCGAATTTTTAAGGAGCTTAAAAATGGCTTTGCAAGATCGTACCGGTCAAAAAGTACCTTCCGTAGTATTCCACACTCGCGTTGGCGACACTTGGAAAGATGTTTCTACTGATGATTTGTTCAAAGGCAAAAAAGTAGTCGTGTTCTCTCTGCCTGGCGCATTTACTCCAACTTGCTCTTCTTCTCACCTGCCACGCTACAACGAATTGTTTGG
>NZ_JBQCWY010000743.1:0-1449 GCF_051956955.1 Neisseria sp. P0021.S005
AATTTGGATAGAATAAAATCTATCTATTCTTCGAGTGACTATCATATTTTTGCTAAGGATGTAAACAAGATTCAACAAACATTTAAATTAAATCTTGCCAATATCATGCAGCAAGAGTAGCAACTGTATTTTTAACCCCGTAATACCTTTCAATCTATTGCCGATGAGTAACGCTTGATTGCAAGATACGCCCATGCAAAAATTTACCCATAATAAAGAAACAGAAAAATAACAATTAGTTTCAACAACTTAAATCATCTTCCGCCCTGTCATTTTACAAATACGAAACCATCAAGGATATATCATGCACACAGAATCCGTTCTAACCCTCCTCAAAACACTGCAAAACCAAATCTGCGCCGCGCTGGAGCAAGAAGATGGCGAAGCCAAATTTGTGCATGAAGTATGGACTGGGAAGCTGGGTATCGGCGAAACCCGTGTATTGAAAAACGGCGCAGTATTCGAGCAGGCCGGTGTGAATTTTTCGCATGTAAAGGGAACAAAAATGCCGGCTTCTGCTACGGCCCATCGTCCGGAATTGGCAGGCGCGGCGTTTGAAGCCATGGGCGTGTCGCTGGTCATTCATCCGAAAAATCCTTATGTTCCGACCAGCCATGCCAATGTGCGCTTTTTTATTGCCTACCCTGAAAATGCCGAGCCGGTTTGGTGGTTTGGCGGCGGCTTTGATTTGACGCCGTTTTATCCTTTTGAAGAAGATATCGTGCATTGGCACACAGTGACTCGGGACGTATGCGCGCCATTTGGAGAATCGGTTTATCCTGAATTCAAACAATGGTGTGACGAATATTTCTATTTGAAACACCGTAACGAAACACGCGGCGTGGGCGGCCTGTTTTTTGACGATTTAAACCGCTGGGATTTCGATACCTGCTTGAATTTTATCAAGGCAGTCGGGGAAGGCTATATCGCAGCGTATCTACCGATTGTGGCCAAACGCAAAAATACGCCTTATGGAGAACGTGAACGAGATTTCCAACTCTACCGTCGCGGACGCTATGTGGAATTTAACTTGGTTTGGGACAGAGGCACGCTGTTTGGCCTGCAAAGCGGCGGTCGTACGGAAAGCATTTTGATGTCCATGCCGCCTTTAGTACGCTTCGAGTATCAATATGCGCCGGAAGAAGGTTCTCCAGAAGCCGCATTAAATCAATTTTTGGTAGCGCGAGACTGGCTGCAGGAATTCGGAAAATAATATCTGTTTGCAATCAGGCCGTCTGAAAAGCTGTTTTTAATCATAAATCCTGCTTTTTCAGACGGCCTTTGCTTCAATTGCTTTGAATTTGCATACCTTTGCCTATTGCGCTGTTTCATCTCTATAGAGTTTTTGAGACAATGCGCCCATATAAAAATCACCTCACAAACCACACTAAAAAGGAATAATCGGTGAAACGCATTTTCTTATTTATCGCAACCAATATCGCAGTTCTG
>NZ_JBQCWY010000744.1:0-1441 GCF_051956955.1 Neisseria sp. P0021.S005
CCTTTAAAGCCTTCGCCGCCTTTTTTGAAACCGTCAGACTTCTTGAAACCGTCTTTCTTAAAGCCATCTTTCTTGAAACCGTCTTTTTTATGGCCTTCGCCGTTAGCTTTACCGCCGAAACCTTCTTTAGCCGGTTTCTTATCACCACGCCAGCCGCCGGATTTACGATCGCCCCAGCCGCCTTTACCTTTCGGTTTGCCACCGGCAGATTTGCGTTTACGTGTCGGCTCCATGCCTTCGATGGTCAGCTCAGGTAATTTGCGGCCGATGTATTTTTCAATTTTGTGTACTTTGACGTATTCGTTCACTTCGGCAAAAGTAATCGCAATACCGGTACGGCCAGCGCGGCCGGTACGGCCGATGCGGTGAACGTAGTCTTCAGCCTGTTTCGGCAAGTCGTAGTTGATAACGTGGGTAATGGTTGGTACGTCGATACCACGTGCGGCTACATCGGTGGCAACCAAAATTTTGCAGCGGCCTTTGCGCAAGTCCATCAGCGTACGGTTACGCCAGCCTTGCGGCATATCGCCGTGCAGGCAGTTGGCGGAAAAACCTTTTTCATACAATTCATCCGCGATGACTTCGGTCATGGCTTTGGTGGACGTGAAAATCACACATTGATCGATATTGGCATCGCGCAAGATGTGGTCGAGCAGGCGGTTTTTGTGGCGCATATCGTCGCAGTACAGCAGCTGCTCTTCGATTTTGCCTTGATCATCCACACGCTCAACTTCGATGGTTTCAGGGTCTTTGGTCAGTTTGCGCGCCAGTTTGCCCACTGCGCCGTCCCAAGTGGCAGAGAACAACAAAGTCTGACGGTCGCTCGGCGTTGCTTCAACGATGGTTTCGATGTCGTCGATAAAGCCCATGTCCAACATACGGTCGGCTTCGTCCAGAATCAGCACTTCCAAACGTTCAAAATCAACTTTGCCGCTCTGCATCAAGTCCATCAGACGACCCGGAGTAGCGACAATCAGGTCAACCGGTTTGCTCAAAGCACGGGTTTGGTAGCCGAAAGATGCGCCGCCTACAATGCTGACAGTACGGAACCAACGCATATTTTTAGCATACGCCAACGCGTTTTTTTCCACCTGAGCCGCTAGTTCGCGGGTCGGAGTCAACACCAAAGCGCGTGGGCCTTTGCCCGGTTTTTCGCTGCGCTTGGTCAGTTTTTGCAAAGTCGGCAGCAGGAAGGCTGCGGTTTTGCCTGAACCGGTTTGTGCCGAAGCCATAATGTCGCGGCCGTCCAAAGCAAACGGAATCGCTTGCGCCTGAATCGGGGTCGGGCTTTCATAACCCTCGCTGCTTACGGCAGACAAAATGTTTTTATCAAGGTTCAAATCGGCAAATTTAATAGACATATCTATCCTAAGAGACAACAACGCGCACGCCTGAACAATTTCAGACGACCTGAAGCAAAGGAAAGTAACGATACGGGAAA
>NZ_JBQCWY010000745.1:0-1440 GCF_051956955.1 Neisseria sp. P0021.S005
TAGGAAGATCCGACATGATTAACCCTATCGCTGCACTTTCCCCATTAGATGGCCGCTACGCCAAATCCGTTGAAGCATTGCGTCCGATTTTCTCCGAATACGGCCTGATGCGTGCGCGTGTCAAAGTGGAATTAAACTGGCTCAAAGCCCTTGCCGCCGAGCCTAAGATTGTAGAAGTTCCTGCTTTCAGCGATTTTACGCTTGCCGAAATCGACAAAGTGATCGAAAACTTCTCGCTTGAAGATGCCGCCGCCGTCAAAGCCATTGAGGCGACTACCAATCACGACGTCAAAGCCATCGAATATTGGCTTAAAGAACGCTTCTCCGGCGTGCCTGAAGTGGCTGCCGCCAGCGAGTTCATCCACTTTGCCTGCACCAGCGAAGACATCAACAACCTGTCCCACGCTTTAATGCTGCAAGAAGCGCGTGAGGCCGTTTTGCTGCCGAAACTGGCCGAAATCATCGAAAAACTGACCGGTATGGCGCATGAGTTGGCTGCCGTCCCTATGATGAGCCGCACGCATGGCCAGCCTGCTACACCAAGCACACTGGGTAAAGAAATCGCCAATGTCGTGTATCGCCTGCAACGTCAGTTTAAAAACCTGCAAGCGCAAGAGTTCCTCGGCAAAATCAATGGTGCAGTCGGCAACTACAATGCCCATATGGTCGCTTATCCCGATGTAGATTGGGAAACCCATTGCCGCAACTTCGTTGAAATTAGCCTCGGCCTGACCTTCAACCCCTACACCATTCAAATCGAGCCGCACGACTATATGGCGGAATTCTTCCAAGCCATCAGCCGTGTCAACACGATTCTGATCGACCTCAACCGCGATGTTTGGGGCTACATTTCTTTGGGTTACTTCAAACAAAAAGTCAAAGCAGGCGAAGTCGGTTCTTCTACCATGCCGCACAAAGTCAATCCAATCGACTTTGAAAACTCCGAAGGTAACCTCGGTATGGCCAATGCCGTATTGGGCTTTTTGTCTGAAAAACTGCCGATTTCCCGTTGGCAACGCGACCTGACCGACAGCACCGTATTGCGCAATATGGGCGTAGGCGTGGGCTATACCGTATTGGGCTTTATCGCCCATCTGCGCGGTCTGAACAAGCTTGAGCCGAATCCTGCCGCCCTTGCTGCCGATTTGGACGCTACTTGGGAGTTGCTGGCCGAGCCGATTCAAACCGTAATGCGTCGTTACGGCGTGGCCAATCCTTACGAGAAACTGAAGGACCTGACTCGAGGTAAAGACGGCATTACGCCTGAAGTGTTGAAACTCTTTATCGAATCGTTGGAAATTCCGGCAGAAGCCAAAGCCAAATTGCTTGAGCTGACCCCTGCGTTGTATGTAGGCAAAGCCGAAGAGTTGGCAAAACGAATTTGATTTATAAAAAAGCCATTTGAAGATTCAAATGGCTTTTTTTGAATTAAATATATAG
>NZ_JBQCWY010000746.1:0-1439 GCF_051956955.1 Neisseria sp. P0021.S005
GGCCGTCTGAAAATGATGCAGCTATGCATTTGGTTTTCAGACGGCCTTTGTTTTTAATGTTTTTTTACGTTCTCTGTAAACAGGGTGCAAAATTCGTTTTAATATGGTAAAGTCTGATTTTAATAACTTGACGGTTCGAAGCCGTTACTCAGGGGCTGTTTAAATTTAAAATCAGTTTTGTTGAAGCCGCATCGGATTTGCCGTTGACGCATTCAGGAAAATTTCAGTCGTCAGGCTGATTTGGTTTTAAATTTAAGCAGCCCTTTATGTTTACAAAAAAAAACAGAGGTAGATTCTCATGAAGTCTTGGCAGCTTCCTGAACACGTTGCCGACGTGTTACCGACCAATGCCCGACAACTGGAAAGCGCCCGTGAGCAGCTGTTGGCTTTGTTTCGCGTGCATGGTTATGAATTGGTGCAACCGCCATTGATGGAATACAGCCATTCCTTATTGACGCATATCGATGCCGGTTTGTCTTTGAAAACCATTTTGGTCGTCGATCAGCTTAGCGGCCGTCAGCTCGGTATCCGCGCGGATATTACGCCGCAGGTAGCGCGTATCGATGCCCACTTGCTTTCTGCCAACCAAGGTATCAACCGTTTATGCTACGCCGGTTCGGTACTTCATGCGCGTCCTGACGGATTGCTCAATATGCGCGAACCTTTGCAGGCGGGTGCGGAAATGTACGGCTTGGAAGGCATTGAAGCGGATATCGAATTGATTGATTTGATGCTGAAAAGCATGAAGATTGCCGACATGGGCGAAGTTTTGCTTTCATTAGGCCATATCGGCGTATTCCGTGCTTTAGCAAATGCCGCGCATTTGGATGAGCAGCAATCGGCAATCCTGCTGTCATCGATGCAGGACAAAGATGCCGAGGCTGTCAGCCAGTTGGTCAAAGAGTGGAAACTTGACGGCATGTGGGCAAAAGCGTTTTCATTGTTGCCCCGATTGTATGGCGGTCGTGAAGTGCTGACTGTGGCTAGAGAGAAATTACCCGAATTGTCCGCAGTCAGTGTGGCTTTGGATGAATTGCAGGCAGTATGCGATGCGTTCCCAAATCAAAAAGTGCATATCGATTTGTCGGAACTGCGCGTTGACAATTACCATACCGGCTTGCTTTACGCGGCTTATGGTTCAAACCGTCATGATGCCGTGGCACGCGGCGGCCGTTATGACGGATTGGGCGGATACTTCGGACGCGCGCGTCCTGCAGCTGGATTCAGTTTTGATTTGCGCAGCTTCATCGGCCGCCTTCCTGCTATCGGACGGGAGTCCGTGGTGGCTGTCGATGTAAAAGACATGCCTGCGGCTCAAGAAGCGGTAGATGCTTTGCGCGAACAAGGACAATGTGTCGTTATCGATTACGGTATCGGCTATAACGGTTCGGAAGAGGTTACAGGCCGTCTGAAACAGGTAGACGGCGTTTGGAAAGTAA
>NZ_JBQCWY010000747.1:0-1438 GCF_051956955.1 Neisseria sp. P0021.S005
GGTCTTCCAAGGCTTCGATGCGCTCGTTGTAGTTCGGCACGCCTTCGGTACCGGCCACAAAGACAAACGGCAGACCTTCATCGCCGTGAATATCCAAGAACAAATCCACGCCGGTTTCCATCATTTTCTCGCGGACGGTAAAGACTTCGGGGCTTCGCTCCAAAGTCGGGGTTTCCCATTCGCGGTTGAGGTTGGCGCCGGCGGCATTGGTGCGCAGATTACCCAAAACCGAACCGTCCGGATTCATATTCGGCACAATGTAGAAAGTCGCACGGTCAAGCAGCATGCGCGCGGTCGGATCTTGCGGATCAAGCAGACGGCCCAGCAAACCTTCGACAAACCATTCCGCCATGGTTTCGCCCGGATGCTGTCGGGCGATAATCCAGACTTTCATGTCGCTTTCGACTTGGTTGCCGATGGTCAACAGATTAATATCGCGGCCTTGAACAGTGCTGCCCAAATCGTCGATACGGCACAAGCCACTGCCCTGCGCATCGCCCAAAAGGTTCAAATGCTGATCGTTGGAATAAGGCTCGAAATAAGCGTAGTAAACGCTGTTGGACAAAGGCGTATGATTGATGGTCAACACGCCGTTTTCGTAGCTGGTCGGCACGCGGAACCAATTTTGGCGGTCGTAAGAGGCGCAAGCCTGATAGTCCTCCCAGCCCAAAGGATACGCAGCGTCCGCCGCATTTTCAAAATGCATCACGCAGTTTTGATAGGCCGCACCCTGCAAACGGAAGTAAAACCATTGGGCAAACTCCGAAGCATTGTCGGGACGCAGGGCGAGGCGGATATCGGCAGGGTTGCTCAAGTCTTTGACAACGACCGAACCGGCATCGAATTGGGTGCTGATTTTCATCATGGGTATCCTTAGTAATCGGCGAAGAGGCCGAAGCAAACCGTCATTTTACCGTTTGCATGAGGCTGGTTTCAACCATTTAACTGATTTAACAGGATTTCAAGCGCCTGGAAATATTGTTTCAGACGGCCTTTGGGATTAAGATAAAGGCCGAAATCATGAAACAAGGTAGAAACCATGACCCAGCAACAATCTGTCTCCCCTGCCATCAAAGCGCGCGTCCTTGCCGAATCTTTACCATATATCCGCCGTTTTTCCGGCTCCATCATCGTCATCAAATACGGCGGCAATGCCATGACCGAACCTGCCTTAAAAGAGGGTTTCGCACGCGATGTCGTCCTGCTCAAACTAATCGGCCTGCATCCCGTCATCGTTCACGGCGGCGGTCCACAAATCAATGAAATGTTGGAAAAAGTCGGCAAAAAAGGGGAATTTGTTCAAGGCATGCGCGTGACCGACAGCGAAACCATGGACATCGTAGAAATGGTTTTGGGCGGACACGTCAATAAAGAAATCGTTTCTATGATTACCACCTTCGGCGGTCGCGCCGTCGGCATTACCGGCCGGGACAACCAC
>NZ_JBQCWY010000748.1:0-1438 GCF_051956955.1 Neisseria sp. P0021.S005
TGGTGGGGGTGGGGGGTGGGGGTGGGGGTTGGGGGGGGGTGTGTGTGGTTTTGTGTGTGTGGCGTGGGTTGTGTGTGGTGGTTTGGTGGGTGGTGTTTTTGTTTGTGGTGTTGGTGTGTTGGGGGGTGGTTGGTTGTTGGGGGGTGGGTTGTTGTGTTTGGGTGTTGTGGGGTTGGGTGTGTTTTGTTTGTGGTTGGGGGGTTTGGGGGGTGGGGGGGGGGGTGTGTGTTGGGGGGGGTGGGGGGGTTGGGGGGGGTGGGGAGGAGAAGGGGTTGGGGTTTGGATTTTGAAAAGTTGGGAGGGGGGAAAAGTGGGGCGTAGGAATTATCCGCCGATTAAGCGTATTAAAGAAATCAACCAAACTGAACCTTATAAAAAATTAGGAAAATGGGAACTGGCAGATTTTAGACAAGTAAATAATTGGCGGAAAGTAGAACATTATTTGCATTATCGATTTAGAAGCTGTCTAAATACAAATCAGGCTAACCAAAAGGAACTTTTTTATTTAAGCGTTAAAGAAGCATCTGATGCTTTGAATGATTTGGATGAAAACCTGATTATTCACAAACCCAAAGTAGATAGGATGTTTCAAGATGAATATTTATGTTCTTATCTAAAGAATTTATTCATATTGTCCGGATTGGCACACTGGTTGGAATACCAAGGGGTATGGACATTTTCACTTTTCCCGTCAACAAATGGCGGCAGATATTTTACGTTGAATATCGGGTCTCATGAGGTAGCTTTTAGTACCTTAAATAGAAAGAATACACAAAGCACCCATATGATATTGTTAGATAAATTAATTTTAGATTTTCCAGGAACAATTTCTTGGATTGAACAACATGGATATATTGAAAAGAGTTATTACAAAACAGTTTTACCGAGAGCGGTTTCCATTTTTTTAAATGGTACCTTTGATATCGCGCTAGATTTTTTAAAAAAAGATGGGGTCAGACGTGCATTAATTGCTTATTGGTATGACTCTTTATTTAATTTGAAAGACAGCAACAAATGCAGTGTTTATGCACGTTTCCATAACTATAACGCCATTGCAAAACTTAATACAATTTGCAGTACACCGTAGTTACTGTTGACTACCTGAAAATAACACTAATAATCTGAAAATTGGATTAAAGCATCCACATACCCAACCTGCTGATTTCAAAATACAAACCAATACTCAAACCATGATTAAAACCGACAAAATCCGCAAACCACAGCCTGCGGTGTTTTACATCATCGACTACCTTTGGAGCGGCTTTGCCGGTCTGAGTGTGGCGATGGTGGTGGTGGCGTTGTGGGCGTTGGGCAGTGCCGTATTTGGTGAGTTTATGCTGCCTGCGCCGGTAGAGGTGTTTCAAAAGTCTTTGGATTTATTGCAACATTTTCAGGAAAACGAAATCGGGATTTCGCTGTGGCGGTCGGTGGTGGGGAT
>NZ_JBQCWY010000749.1:0-1435 GCF_051956955.1 Neisseria sp. P0021.S005
TGTCCAAACAGGCGGCGGCTACGGATTCCAGTACGCTGGCCAGCTCTTGCGGCAGTTTGTGTTCGGGCAGGTGTTGGGCTAAGAATTGGTTCAATGTCTTCATGGTTTCACTCTTTTCCTAAGTTTGAATCGGGTATTTTTCAATTTCAGGCCGTCTGAAAACGGCATATTCATTTGGTTTTGCTGTCAGCCATGCCTAAAACTTCTTTTGTGCAGGCGATGCTGGTGTCTTTGATGCGTTTTTTCAGCTCGTCGCTCATGGAGTCGCTGCCGCCTAAAAGTGAGGTTGCGTCTTCAGGATTGATTTGGTCGACTGTTTTTTCTCCGATGCAGCGGCAGATTTTTTCAGTAGTCGCGGAATCAAACGGGCTTTTTCCTGCGGCTTTTTCTACGCAGGCTTCGGTTGCCGAGCGGACAAATTCGGTGCGGAAACTTTGGGTAAATTCTTCTTTAAATTCGTTTTTTACTGATTCGCTGCACGCGCAAAGCAGGAGCGTGCAGGCTAGGGGTGTGCGTATATTCATGAGTGGACGGTCGTTAATTGTTATGTTGTGAATTGTAGTGGAAAAAGGCTTAAGTATAAAGGGTTAAGGCCGTCTGAACAGGTGTGGCGGCAAAATCGAAGCGCTTGGGTATGCGTTCAGACGGCCGCGTTTATTTCGTTTTGCTTTCCAATACATAATGCGCGCCTGCATCTTGCGCCAAAATTTTGGAAAGTTCGGGCAGATTGTTTTGCAACTGTTCGGCAAGCATGTAGGGCGGATTGATGACGAACATGCCGCTGCCGTGCATACCGAAGCCGTCGCTGCGCGGCGTATGGACATGAAGCTCGGCATGGAGATAATTGTCGGGAGCGATTTTTTTGAGTTCGTCCGGCAGTTTGCGGCTTTCTTCGCGGCTCAGGCAGGGATACCAAACCATGTAGCAGCCGGTTTCAAAGCGTTTCAAAGCATCTTTCAAGACTTGGACGACGCGGCGGTAGTCTTGTTTTTCTTCGTAGGGCGGATCAATCAAGACGGCGGCGCGGCGCGGCGGAGGAGGCAAGAGTGAAATCAAACCTTGATACCCGTCCGCTTGGCTGACCTGCACTTTACGCGCAGGACGGACTTCGCGCATATTGTTTTGCAAATGGACAAAATCGGCAGGGTGTAGCTCAAATAGGCGCATTTTGTCGCTGTCGCGCGTGAGCGCCTGTGCCAGCCAAGGCGAGCCGCAGTAAAGGTTATCTTGCGGCAGTATTTGTTTCAGACGGCCCACAAATTCGGCCAATTCGGCAGGCAGCTTGTCAGCTTGTTCCAAGAGTGCAATGCCTTGTTTGTATTCGCCGACTTTTTGCGCTTCATCGCCGCTCAAATCATACAAACCGGCACCGCTGTGCGTATCGATATACCAATAGGGCTTGTCTTTGCGGTTGAAATATTCGAGGACGAGGAAG
>NZ_JBQCWY010000750.1:0-1432 GCF_051956955.1 Neisseria sp. P0021.S005
ATTTTCAGACGGCCCGGTCATGGAAAAAAACAGGCAAATCCCTTACAATACGCCCCTAAAATTTTGAAAGAACACAAGAATCATGGAAGCCGAAGTAATCAACCAGCTTAACAACACCCTAAACGACCTGGAGAAGCGCAGCGAAGACATCCGCGTCTATATGGACTACCAAGGCAAAAAAGACCGCCTTGAAGAAGTCGTCGGCCTCTCCGAAGACCCGGAACTGTGGAACGACCCCAAACGCGCCCAAGAAATCGGCAAAGAGCGCAAAATCCTCGAAGGCATCGTGGTAACCCTCGACAACATCGCCACAGGCATCGAAGACAACCGTATGTTGATCGAAATGGCTGTTGAAGAAAACGACGAAGAAGGTTTCGCCGCCGTGCAGGAAGATGTGGCCGGTTTGGAAAAACAAATGGCCGACCTCGAATTCAAACGAATGTTCAACCAGCCTGCCGATCCGAACAACTGCTTTATCGACATTACCGCAGGCGCAGGCGGTACGGAAGCCGAAGACTGGGCAGGCATGCTGTTCCGCATGTACAGCCGTTACGCCGAGCGCAAAGGCTTCAAAATCGAAATCCTTGAGGAAGACGACGGCGAAATCGCAGGTATCAACCGCGCCACCATCCGCGTGGAAGGCGAATACGCCTACGGCTTGCTGCGTACCGAAACCGGCGTTCACCGCTTGGTGCGATACTCGCCGTTTGACTCCAACAACAAACGCCATACGTCTTTTTCATCCGTGTTCGTGTACCCCGAAATCGACGACTCCATCGAAATCGAAATCAACCCGGCCGATTTGCGTATCGACACCTATCGCGCATCCGGTGCCGGTGGTCAGCACATTAACAAAACCGACTCTGCCGTGCGTATTACCCACGAGCCGACAGGGATTGTAGTGCAATGTCAAAACGACCGCTCGCAACACGCCAACAAAGCTGCCGCGATGGAAATGTTGAAATCCAAACTGTACGAATTGGAAATGCGCAAACGCAACGAAGAGAAACAGGCGTTGGAAGAAGGCAAATCCGATGTGGGTTGGGGCAGCCAAATCCGCTCATACGTTTTGGACTCCTCACGCATCAAAGACTTGCGTACAGGCTACGAAGTCGGCAACACCAAAGCCGTATTGGACGGCGACTTGGACGGCTTCATCGAAGCCAGCCTGAAACAAGGTGTGTAAACCGTAAGAGATAAACAGGCCGTCTGAAAGGTTTCAGACGGCCTGTTTGTTGTTGAATATGGCAGTAACTATATCCACTCCGATGATTTATATTTCCAGCGGGTAAAAGGTTTTATCTATTTGAATAAGCTAAAGTCTTATCAGTCTAAATGGAATGCCGAACGCCGTAAATATATCCGTTTTCGGCCGCATGAAAAATACAATATAGCAAATCTAAAAATTAATAGGTTTTTGAATATGTAGGGC
>NZ_JBQCWY010000751.1:0-1430 GCF_051956955.1 Neisseria sp. P0021.S005
ATCATATTCATCAGTATGATTCCCATTATTTGGCTGGCGAGACCTCCGTTTAGCGGTTCCGGCGGGGGAGGGCATTAGATAAAAGGCCGTCTGAATTTCAGACGGCCTTTTATCTATATATTATTTAAGAGTCAAGAGCAGATCCCTAAATGCATTTGGATCTTTAATAAACGTCATTTCTCCTGATTGAGGAAAATGGAAATCAAGTAGGCGTGATACCCAAAAACGAATACATCCTGCTCTTTGTGCAGTAGGGAAATACGCGCGTTCTTCATCAGATAATGGACGTACGCTTTCATAGCCGTGGATAAAGGCATCATAAAGGACAGGGTCTAACTTGTTATCAGCTGTTCGTGCCCAATCGTTAACTGCAATTGCCAGGTCGTACATGAAATTACCGTTACACGCATAATAGAAGTCGATAAAGCCGGAAACTTCATCTCCATTAAGCAATACGTTGTCCTTAAATAAATCGGCATGGATAATACCAGAAGGCAAATGCTCTCCCAGATTTTCATCTAAAGCGGCAATTTCAGATTGAAGCAGTGCGGCATCTTTAGAATCTAAAACAGGCAGCAACTGAGTGCAGGCATCGCGCCACCAGTCATCATAACGAGGGTTTTTCATTTTTAAAGGAAAGTCTTGACCGGCTAAATGCATTTTGGCCAGCATAGCACCGGTATGGAAGCATTGAGCCTCAGTTGGCCAGCCGGTATCCGAGCCATTCAAACAAGTAACCAAACAAGCCGGTTTTCCGGCCAAAATAGAATGCAGTCTGCCATCTTTGCGAGCAATCGGAGCAGCGCAGGCAACACCATTCAGACTCAAATGCTGGTTTAGTTCTAGAAAGAAAGGCAGTTCTTCTGATTTCAAAACCTCAAAAACAGTCAATACATAACGACCGGTTGAAGTAGTCAAAAAATAATTACTGTTAGTAATTCCTTGAGCAATCCCCTGCAAAGAAACAAAATCTCCCAAATCATATTGCAGAAGGAAGTCACGCATTTGAGTGTCGGAAACACTTGTATAGACAGACATAGCAAACTCGAGGCTGATATAAAAGAATCAAGGAAGCATCATACCAAAAAACAAGCGCTAATAATATAAATTAAAGCGAGGGTCAAATTCAAAAGGCCGTCTGAAAGAGCAATTCAGACGGCCTTTGTTTTGTGTTTTTTTGTATGTATGGATTGTGTAGGAAGGTTGTTGGAGTTTTTTATAAAATAAAAAACCCTGTTAAAACAGGGTGGTGGTTAAATTTCTGAAAATAATTTTGCGAAAGGTGTTGACGGGTTTTATTGTGAGGCGTATAGTTCGGTTCTTCGCTGCTGACGCGGTGAAGAAAACGAAGCAGACAGTATAACACAGTTAGTTAGAATTTTCGATAATTTTAGTTGACATTTGCTAAATGTACTGTATAATTCGATTCG
>NZ_JBQCWY010000752.1:0-1429 GCF_051956955.1 Neisseria sp. P0021.S005
GAAAAGGGCATGTATCAAACACGCCCTTTTTCAGTTTATCAATAATGCGGCGGAATCTCGTCGCGCAGGCTGTACGGTTCGCGTTCGCCGTTTGCGCCTTTGTCCTGCATCCGTTGATACAGAAGCCGCAACTGGCCTTGTTGCAAATCCAAAGCCTGCTGCATCTTGGCGATGGTGTCGTTCAGGCTGCCGATTAAATCTTCCTGCAAGGCCGTCTGAATTTCCAGCTCGGTGACGCGGTGTTCCAATTCCTGAATATTGCTCATATTACAGCACCATCGCG
This sequence comes from Neisseria sp. P0021.S005, assembly GCF_051956955.1. Lineage (NCBI taxonomy): Bacteria > Pseudomonadati > Pseudomonadota > Betaproteobacteria > Neisseriales > Neisseriaceae > Neisseria > Neisseria sp. P0021.S005. Next base: position 284 of record NZ_JBQCWY010000752.1, read on the forward strand.
GCAATCCAGCCTGCAACCATCAGCGGGATATTGTAGTGGATAAAGGTTGGGATAACCGAATCGCGGATGTGGTCGTGCTGACCGTCGGCGTTCAAACCCATGGTCGGGCCGAGCGTTGAGTCGGAAGCGGGGGAGCCGGCATCGCCCAGCGCGCCTGCCGTGCCGACAATGGCCACGGTAGCCATTGGGGAGAAGCCCAAGCTGATGCACAAAGGCACATAAATCGCGGTAATAATCGGCAAAGTGGAGAAAGACGAGCCGATGCCCATGGTTACCAGCAGGCCGACAAACAGCATGGTAAAGGCGGCCATGCCTTTATTGCTTCCGAACAAAGCCATGCTGCGTTCGACCAAAGGCTGAATGTCGCCGGTCGCGTTCATGACGGCGGCGAAACCTTGTGCCGCAATCATAATAAAGCCGACCATCGCCATCATTTTGATGCCTTCGCCGAACACATCACTGGCGGCGGAACGGTTCATCACGCCCAACATCATAAACACGGCAAAGCCCAACATCGCGCCCAATACCAACGAGTTTTCATACAAAAGCTGAATGGCAAAACACACGGCAATCGCCACGGCCGCCACCAAGCTGCGATAGGTTGACGGCTCTTGCTGCTGCACCGCTTCACGGTTGTCTTCCATATCGGCGGCGTTGTTTTGATAAATACGCGGCTTGCGGTAGTGCAAAAAGGCCAGCAGCAAACCGGACACCATGCCCAAAGCCGGAATCGCCATTGCGTGCATTACATTGATGCCGCCGGTGTCCATGCCTGCCGAGCGGATATTGCCCAACATGATGTCGTTCAAGAAGATGGCGCCGAAACCGTAAGGCAGGAACATATAAGTCGTTACCAAGCCAAACGTAATCACGCAGGCCACCAAGCGGCGGTCGAGTTTCAAACGGTTGAACACCAACAGCAGCGGCGGAATAATCATCGGGATAAACGCAATATGAATCGGCACAACGTTTTGGCTCATCACGCCCATGCACAAAATAATCGCCAGCAGCATCCATTTGACCGCGCCTTCGCCTTTCGCATTGCCTTCGCCGCCGTTGAGCTTGCGGATAATCACGCCGGCGAGCTGTTGCGGCAGGCCGGAATGCGTGATGGCCATGGCAAATGCGCCGAGCATGGCATAAGAC
>NZ_JBQCWY010000753.1:0-1427 GCF_051956955.1 Neisseria sp. P0021.S005
GAAATGCGCGAAGACTTGGGCGCGCTGATTCTGTATCTGCTGTATAAACACCGTCACGGCAATCAAACCTACAAACTCAGCCCGAAAGCCCAAGAAGCCCTGTTGCATTACAGCTATCCCGGCAACTTCCGTGAGTTGGAAAACATCCTCGAACGCGCCGTTGCGCTAACGGTAGGCCAAGTGATACAAGTGGACGACTTGCAGATTCAAAATGCTCCGCAGGTTAAGGCAGAACGCAGCGGCTTCTCTTTTGACGATATTGCCGAACCCGACGCGCGTGAAACTACGCTCAATCACAGTCCCATTCCACCGTTTGATCCACGCACCATGCAGATACAGGATTACCTCGACCAAGTGGAACGCAGCATCATCGAGCAGGCTTTGCAGCAAACCCGTTACAACCGTACCCAAGCCGCCAAGCTTTTGGGCATCAGCTTCCGCTCTATGCGCTACCGTATGGAACGCTTGGACATCAATTAAAACGTTCAGACGGCCTGAGTTTTCAAGGCCGTCTGAAACATAAGCCTTATGTACAAGATTTATTTTGACGAAACCGCATCTACCGAACTTCGCAGCCTTGCTGCACCTTTCGGGCTGACCGTTATTGATCGGCAGCCTGAAGAAGGCAGTTTCCTTATCGCTGACGAAAGCGGCATCAGTTTGTGCCGCGCCGGTGAAAAAGGCCGTGTTCGCGTTGATTTTGATGGCGGTGCCGCCCATTATCGGCGCACTAAAGGTGGAGGCGAGTTGATTGCCAAAGCCGTCAACCATACTGCGCAACCGACTGTCTGGGACGCTACCGGCGGACTGGGGCGCGACAGTTTTGTGCTTGCCTCGTTGGGCTTGAATGTACAAACTTTTGAACAAAATCCTGCTGTTGCCTGTCTACTTTCAGACGGCCTCAACAGGGCAGGGCAAAGTGAAGAGACACGGGAGATTGCCCAGCGAATTATTTTGCACTTCGGCAATGCCGTTGATTTAATGCAGGAATTGTCCACGCAAAACGGCAGCCCCGATGTGGTGTACCTCGACCCGATGTATCCGGAGCGTCGCAAAACCGCCGCTGTGAAAAAAGAAATGGCTTACTTTCACGATTTGGTCGGTGCGGCACAAGACGAAGCCGAGCTTCTGAACGTTGCATTGAATACCGCCAAAAAGCGCATTGTCGTCAAACGCCCGCGCTTGGGTGAATTTCTCGATAGGCGCAAACCTGCTTATCAATATACAGGCAAAAGCACGCGTTTTGACGTTTACCTTCCGACAAGGCCGTCTGAAGACTAAAAGCAAACTTGCAACATATCAAAAGAAACCGCCGGCGTTATCAGCGCGGCGGCAAAGTGTGATATAAATACCCTTTCCCAAACTTCATTGGAGCAAACTATCATGGAATTAGTATTCATCCGTCACGGACAAAGCGAATGGAACGC
>NZ_JBQCWY010000754.1:0-1425 GCF_051956955.1 Neisseria sp. P0021.S005
TTATTTCATGGTTGTTTTTTGATGTTTTATTAAATAGGAAAGGGTAAAGATGTCAAAGCGTTGGTATGTGGTACAGGCCTATTCCGGTTTCGAGAAAAATGTTCAAAAAACATTGAAAGAGCGTATTACTCGTGAAAACATGGAAGAATATTTCGGTCAGATTCTCGTTCCTGTAGAGGAAGTGGTAGACATCAAGAATGGCCGAAAAACCATCAGTGAGCGTAAATTCTATCCAGGCTATGTGCTGGTTGAAATGGAAATGACCGATGATTCATGGCATTTGGTTAAGAGTACCCCTCGAGTAAATGGCTTTGTAGGTGGTAGCGGAAATCGTCCAATCCCAATTTCTCAAAAAGATGCAGATGCTATTTTGCAACAAGCCAAAACAGGTGTTGAGAAGCCAAAACCAAAAGTTGAATTCGAAGTGGGTCAGCAGGTTCGTGTGAATGAAGGTCCATTTGCTGATTTCAATGGAATTGTTGATGAAGTTAACTACGAGCGTAATAGACTGCGTGTTTCAGTTCAAATTTTTGGTCGGGAAACACCGGTTGAATTAGAGTTCGGTCAGGTTGAAAAGATTTAAGTGGTTTAATTCGCTTGAAAATTTTTTTTTAAGCAGATATAATCGCAAATTCTGTTTGGGAAGCGGAATGGTTCCGCGTTATACCCGTTTTTAGGAGTCCTTAAGTGGCAAAGAAAATTATCGGCTACATCAAACTGCAAATTCCTGCAGGTAAAGCCAATCCATCTCCCCCAGTTGGTCCTGCTTTGGGTCAGCGTGGTTTGAACATCATGGAATTCTGTAAAGCATTTAATGCTGCAACCCAAGGTATGGAACCTGGTTTGCCAATTCCAGTCGTGATCACCGCATTTGCAGATAAATCATTCACATTTGTGATGAAAACCCCACCAGCTTCTATCTTGTTGAAAAAAGCTGCTGGTCTGCAAAAAGGTAGTTCTAATCCTCTGACTAACAAAGTGGGTAAATTGACCCGCGCTCAGTTGGAAGAAATTGCTAAAACTAAAGAGCCTGATTTGACTGCTGCTGATTTGGATGCGGCTGTTCGTACTATCGCCGGCTCTGCTCGCTCAATGGGCTTGGATGTGGAGGGTGTTGTATAATGGCTAAAGTATCTAAACGCTTGAAAGCTCTGCGCTCTTCTGTTGAAGCTAACAAACTGTACGCAATCGATGAAGCAATTGCTTTGGTTAAAAAAGCTGCTACTGCTAAATTTGACGAGTCTGTTGATGTATCTTTCAACTTGGGTGTTGATCCTCGTAAATCTGACCAAGTTATCCGTGGTTCAGTCGTTCTGCCTAAAGGTACCGGTAAAACAACTCGCGTAGCTGTGTTTACTCAAGGTGCAAATGCAGATGCTGCTAAAGAAGCTGGCGCAGATATTGTCGGCTTTGAAGATCTGGCTG
>NZ_JBQCWY010000755.1:0-1424 GCF_051956955.1 Neisseria sp. P0021.S005
TGTCTACGCCCGGGTGGTGAAATAGGTAGACACAACGGACTTAAAATCCGTCGGCCCTAAACCGGCCGTGCCGGTTCGATTCCGGCTCCGGGCACCAATAAATATCTGAATTTATTGAAAAACCTAAGATTCTAAATTTCTAATTGACAGCTTATTTGTAAGGCTGTCTTTTCTGTTTGTGCCTGATTTGTGTCTAACTTGCGCCATTTGTGTCAAATGTGACAAGCTCATGCAAAACTTGAGCATGTTGATGAAGATGCCCAGGAGCCAAATGTGCGTATCTCTGCACCATCCTTAACGTCTTCCAACCACCCATTTCTTGCAACACTCTCAATGGTACGCCACGCTGAACTAACCAACTTGCCCAAGTGTGCCTTAAATCGTGCCAAATAAAGTCTTCTATTTCTGCCAGTTCTAACGTCTTCTTCCAATATCGGCTGTTAATGCCGCTAATTGGTTTATTCCACTTATTCACAAAAACAAATTTCTTATGCTTGCCTATCTGCCGCTTTAATACTTCAACAGCAGTATCATTCAAAGCAACACCCAGTGCATTTCCAGCTTTCATTTCATCAGGATGATACCAACAGACCTTCCTATCTAAATCAACCTGATTCCATGTCAAACCCAAACCATTTGCCTGTCGCAAGCCGGTATTTATACTAAATAATTAATTATCATATCAATACTCAAAATTGAAAATGTTTGAAGGTAGTAAAATTGACTTTTCCTCCTTTTTATATTTGCCTATCAATATACCTTTTTGGACAACTACGCTTTATGGCCCGCTGGCTCGATGGCATTAAACAAAGGTCGTCTGAAACGGTTTTGCTGTTTTCAGACGGCCTTTTGAATTCATACAAGCTATGGCTTGGCTTGCTTATATTTATAATTGTCTAAATTTCCAATAATCTCGTCCTTCAATTTTCCAGTAACAGAATTCGTCCGGTATTAAATACCCAAAATCCATTGCCTTTGAAAACCAGCCATCATAGACATAATCTTCATTACATCTGTCCCAATCCATATGCAGATACACTTCCGTATCAAAATTGATATAGAACAACGGCAGCCTCGAAGAAATCTGATTGATTTTTAAGAAATCACTTTGCTGGCCAGAGTCTGAGATAGGATCATTGTACGACAGCTTGTTCTCAACAACGGATATAACCTTACTGCTTCAGCAGAAGTAAACCCCTGAAACATCAGTTCCTTCAATTCATCTTTTTTTAATACAATGACTGAATCTGATTGAAGATAGCTTTCGAAATTGTCCTTAGTTAACTGTCAGATACCATTACGGTAATTTTTATAATCATAATTATATTGTTCTTTAGTTATAATTCCTTCTCTTAGGTAAATGTCAAAAGATATTTTTGCATTTAATTCAAAATTTTCCTTATGATCAATTAAATAATATATCT
>NZ_JBQCWY010000756.1:0-1423 GCF_051956955.1 Neisseria sp. P0021.S005
GAATTTAATAAACATACAAATGAAACAGTTGTTATTAATGTTACTGATGTTGATGAATACTTGAAAACTTTAACCAATGAGAGTGGTAGAGTATTTTTTACATTAGCAAAAGAAATCGGCAAACAGAAAAACATTTAACAAGAGCGAAATACAAATTAAAAACTCAATGGAGTGATGGCGTATTTAGGATAGATATGTTGAATGAAAAAAACAAATCTTTGTTTTTGGGGCTGACGTAGATTAGCAGTATGGAAATTTTTGTCGTGTAGGAATATGTCGCCCAGACTTGCAAGCAACGCTTCCATCAGGTAAAAGAGTGTATATTGAGTACGATCGAAGCACTTCATCGCGCGGAATACCACACGCAGATAGAATATTCAGCAATGATAAAAATGCTATTGTTATTTTAAGGACGTTAGATTGATTATGTAATTACTCTACGGTATTTGGCTTCATTACCATTGCCAGAAGGTTAATCTGTAGAAAAAGTGTAATCATTTTAATGGTTGATATTTTATAAACCAAAATAATACCGTCTGAGATTTCACAATCCAGACGGTATTTTATATTTTAAAGAAATATTTACAAGGTAAAACTCTATGGATTCATAATCAAAATTATATTCGTCATGGCCACGAAAGTTTTACTAACGTTCCCAATTTTGTATTGGAAAAAGACCGTTACGTTGACTGGGAAGATACTTGGCGTACTTTTTGACTAGGGAATAAGTAAATGGCGAGCAGTTACTTTTTGCTTGCTCTGGTCGATATCTTTCTATTATTTTAAAATTAACAATGCCGTCTGAAAATCTTAATTCCAGACGGCATTGTTTATTATTTTTCCGAGTAATACCACACGCCCCTATATTGAGAGGCTGATGATTATTTCGATATAGCTTGACTGTTTTCAGACGGCCTGAAGATTTAATCAACCATTCTGCGTATTTCGTTGATGGGGATGCGCGGGGTATAGAGTATGTCGTAGGTTGGTTTGTCCAAAAGATCTTGCAGGGAGTATTGATCTAAATGGTTGAAGAAGGCTTTGATGGCGCCGGTAATGATGCCGGTCAGTCGGCAGGATGGGGTGATGAGGCATTCGTTGTTATCGCCCATGCATTCGACAACCTGCATCGGCTCAAGATGGCGGACGACTGCGCCAATGTTGATTTTTTCAGGAACATCCGCCAAGCGCAAACCGCCGCCTTTGCCGCGTACGCTGACCAGAAAACCGCCTTTGACTAATGAGGTAACCACTTTCATCAAATGGCTTTTGGAAATATTGTAAGTCTCGGCAATGGTGCCGATATTGACGAGGGTGTCGTCGTTGATGGCGGTATAAACCAATACGCGCAATCCGTAATCGGTATGTTGGGTCAGATACATGGCTGGCTCTTTAGATATTTTTATTATATGTCAAAAGCGTA
>NZ_JBQCWY010000757.1:0-1423 GCF_051956955.1 Neisseria sp. P0021.S005
TGCAGGGCATGGTGGCCGAGCTACAACGTTGGCACGATGCCTGCGCGGGAGACGACTGCCCGGATTGTGCGATTTTGGCCGGGCTGGAGGAGCGTTAGGCGGCTTGGGCAGAATAGAAACAGGCTACCTGAAAAGTTTCAGGTAGCCTTAGTCGGCCGTTAACGGTTTGGTACAGGCCTCGTCGTAATACGGCAGCCACTTGCCGCCGCTTTGCTTCAGATATGCGCGAAAACTTTTGTTTACCCGTGTGGCGGTGTAATCCAAATAATGGCAAAAAGTAAGTGATCAAGAGACAAAGGCCGTCTGAAACGTTTCAGACGGCCTTATATTCAAAAATACGCTTATCGGTTACAAAGCCACATCGTAGCCACCGTCTTCTACGGCATCAATCAGCGCGTCGGCATCTGTTTTGCTTTCATCGAAAGTAATCACTGCATTTTTGTTTTCCAAGCTGACTTCTGCTTTTTCCACGCCTTCTACGCCTTCCAAAAGATGGGTTACGCTTTTCACGCAGCCGCCGCAGGTCATGCCGTCGATATTGAGGGTAACAGTTTGCATTTGTATTTCCTTTCATTCAAACAAATATGGTTGCCAAATACTTTACTCCTTACACAAACAGCTTGCAAATTCTTCATTAAAGGCCGTCTGAAAAAATGCAGATAGGCGTACAATAACGCCCTTTGCTTCATCAAACGGACATAATAATGACTTCAACATTCAAACAATGGGTTAGCGTATGCGCGCTGGCGGTGGGGGCGTTTATTTTCAATACCACCGAATACATTCCGATTGCGCTTTTGAGCGACATCGGTCAGAGCTTTGACAAACCGGCAACGGAAGTGGGCATGATGATTACGGTATATGCGTGGATTGTTGCGCTCCTATCGCTGCCGCTGATGCTGATGACGAAAAACATCGAACGGCGCAAATTATTGCTGATGCTGTTTGCACTGTTTGCGCTGTTTCACGCGCTGTCGTTCTTTTCTTGGAACTTCAACATCCTTTTGGTCAGCCGTATCGGAATTGCGCTGACACACGCGGTCTTTTGGTCAATTACGGCTTCTTTGGCGGTACGGCTTGCCCCCGCCGGCAAAACCAATCAGGCTTTGGGCTTGCTCAGTACGGGTACGGTTTTAGCGATGGTTTTGGGCATTCCGCTGGGGCGCGTGGTCGGGCAATACTTCGGCTGGCAGCTCAGCTTCCTGCTGATCGGGGGCTGTGCTGCCGGCGTAATGCTGGTGTTGGCCAAAAACCTGCCTGCTTTACCCAGCCAAAATACCGGCTCTTTAAGCAGCCTGCCGAGTTTGTTCAAACGCCGCAGCCTGATGCTACTCTATGCAATGACGGTGTTGATTATTACAGCCCACTTCACGGCATACAGCTATATCGAGCCTGTTGTGTTGCAAGTTGGCGGATTGAAGGC
>NZ_JBQCWY010000758.1:0-1420 GCF_051956955.1 Neisseria sp. P0021.S005
CATGGAAACAAAACTGCAACATCATAATTTGTATCGGGCATTTATGTTGCAGCAGTTTGGTAATTTGAGTAGTAATTTAATGTAAACTTGGTATAGAATAGCACGTTTATAGAATTATCGGTTTTAATCGGGAAAATTCCCCGGTATTTGAGTATAAAAAAGGCATTGACGCGGTACGCAATGCTGTAATCAGGAGCACTCCATGAAACGATTGACTTTATTGGCCTTGGTATTGGCTGCCGGTGCGGTTTCCGCTGCCCCTAAAGCAGATGCTGAAAAAGGCAAACAGGTAGCGACTACTATCTGTGCGGCGTGTCACGCAGCCGATGGTAACAGCGGTATCGCAACTTATCCTAAACTGGCAGGTCAGGCTGCGGCCTACACCTACGGTCAAACCATGGCCATCAAAGACGGTACCCGTACCCACGGTGCTGCCGGCGTGATGAAACCGATGGTGATGAACTTGTCCGAACAAGACATCCGCGACGCTGCCGCCTACTACGCCAAACAACAAGGCAAACCGGGCGAAGCCAATCCTAAAGAAAACCCAGAGCTGGGCGCGAAAATCTATCGCGGCGGCCTGAGCGCTAAAAAACTGCCGGCATGTATGTCTTGCCACGGCCCTAGCGGCGCAGGTATCCCGGGCGGCGGTACTGAAATCCAAGCCTATCCTCGTTTGGGCGGCCAACACAAAGCTTACGTTGTCGAGCAAATGAAAGCTTACCAATCCGGCCAACGTAAAAACGCTATCATGGCCGATATTGCCAACCGCCTGAGCGAAGAAGAGTTGAACGCAGTAGCCAACTTCATTCAAGGTTTGCACTAAATTTCGTTCTGAAACGAGTTTATTGATACAGGCCGTCTGAAAACCCTTCAGACGGCCTTAGCCAATATAAACCGATAAGCCTGATTGGTTTTTTCAAATAGCGACGGCAAGATTTTTACTGCAATATGCAATATTCTTCCTTTCGCATCACACGTCATAGCAGTCCGTTCTACCGATCGGGTTGCCCCAAGCCGACATTTGAGATATGAGTAAATCTTCATCATCCGTCCCACTTATCCGTAGACCATGGTTTGCCTTTTTCAGCTCCATGCGTTTTGCCGTTGCCCTGCTCAGCCTGTTGGGCGTGGCTTCGATTATCGGTACGGTCTTGCAGCAAAACCAGCCGCAAGTCGATTATTTGGTGAAATTCGGCCCGTTTTGGTCGCAGATTTTCGGCTTTTTGGGCCTGTACGACGTGTATGCCTCGGCGTGGTTCGTTGTCATCATGATGTTTTTGGTGATTTCCACCGGATTGTGCCTGATTCGCAATGTTCCGCCGTTTTTGCGCGAGATTCGTTCGTTCCGTGAAAACGCGAAGGAAAAATCGCTGGCGGCAATGCGCCATTCCATCGTTTTAGACGGACAGGTGACGCC
>NZ_JBQCWY010000759.1:0-1416 GCF_051956955.1 Neisseria sp. P0021.S005
TGCTATCAACTTAATTAATTACGACCAACCTCATTGAAAACGGCAATTCGATTTTTTCAAACGACTTTTCAACAATATATTAATGTATTGTTTATTAGCGTTTATCTACCGGAACGTAATCGCGACGTTCTGCACCGGTATAAAGTTGACGTGGGCGACCGATTTTCAGTGCCGGATCGCTAATCATTTCATGCCAATGAGAAATCCAACCTACACTGCGCGACAATGCGAAGATAACGGTAAACATTTCAGTTGGAATGCCCAATGCAGACAAGACGATACCAGAGTAGAAGTCGACGTTTGGATACAGCTTGCGTTCAACAAAGAATGGGTCTTTCAGTGCAATTTGTTCCAATTCCATCGCCAGCTTGAATTTAGGACTGTCTTCCAAGCCCAATTCTTTTAAGACTTCATAACAGGTTTCGCGCATGATGTTGGCTCGTGGGTCCATATTGCGGTATACGCGGTGACCGAAGCCCATCAGACGGTATTTGCGTTGTTTCACACCTTCCATGTATGCGGCAACATTAGACACATCGCCGATTTCATCCAGCATCTTCAACACAGCTTCGTTTGCACCGCCGTGTGAAGCACCCCACAGACAGGCGATACCAGCAGCGATACAGGCAAATGGGTTCGCCCCTGAAGAGCCTGCCAAACGTACGGTCGAAGTAGAAGCATTTTGCTCGTGGTCGGCATGCAAAATAAAGATGCGGTCGAGCGCGCGGGCCAAGACTGGATTAGGTTTGTATTCTTCACACGGTGTGGCAAACATCATGTGCAAGAAGTTTTCAGCATAGGAAAGGTTATTTTTTGGATAATTGAACGGCAAACCGTTGGAATAACGGTAACACATTGCCGCAATGGTCGGAATTTTGGAGATTAAGCGGTAAATCGCGATTTTGCGGTGTTCAGGATTGGTAATATCCAAGCTGTCTTGATAGAAAGCAGACAAAGCGCCAACCACACCCACCATCATCGCCATCGGGTGCGCATCGCGACGGAAACCGCGGAAGAACCAAGTCAACTGTTCATGCACCATAGTATGGTGGCTGACTGTAGCATCAAATTCTTTTTTCTGTTCGGGCGTAGGCAGCTCGCCGTAGATCAACAGGTAACAAACTTCCAAGTAATCGGATTTTTCGGCCAACTGCTCGATAGGATAACCACGGTAATATAACAGACCTTTATCGCCGTCAATATAAGTGATTTTGGATTCGCAACTTGCAGTGGACACGAATCCTGGGTCGAATGAAAACAGACCTGTATTTTTTGTCAACGCACGGATGTCAACCACATCATGGCCGATACTTGCTTCCAATACTGGCAGTTCCAAGGTCTCTTGATTTGGGGTGGTGAGCTTGACTGATTTAGACATTCTTAAACTCCTTTGTAAGTTGGGGCTTTCGTTGCCGC
>NZ_JBQCWY010000760.1:0-1416 GCF_051956955.1 Neisseria sp. P0021.S005
TGCTATCAACTTAATTAATTACGACCAACCTCATTGAAAACGGCAATTCGATTTTTTCAAACGACTTTTCAACAATATATTAATGTATTGTTTATTAGCGTTTATCTACCGGAACGTAATCGCGACGCTCTGCACCGGTATACAGTTGACGTGGGCGACCGATTTTCAGTGCCGGATCGCTAATCATTTCATGCCAATGAGAAATCCAACCTACACTGCGCGACAATGCGAAGATAACGGTAAACATTTCAGTTGGAATGCCCAATGCGGACAAGACGATACCGGAGTAGAAATCGACGTTTGGATACAGCTTGCGCTCAACAAAGAATGGATCTTTCAGTGCGATTTGTTCCAATTCCATCGCCAGCTTAAATTTAGGACTGTCTTCCAAGCCCAATTCTTTCAAGACTTCATAACAGGTTTCGCGCATGATGTTGGCTCGTGGGTCCATATTGCGGTATACGCGGTGACCGAAGCCCATCAGACGATATTTGCGTTGTTTCACACCTTCCATGTATGCGGCAACATTGGATACGTCGCCGATTTCGTCCAGCATCTTCAACACAGCTTCGTTTGCACCGCCATGTGAAGCACCCCACAGACAGGCGATACCGGCAGCGATACAGGCAAATGGGTTTGCGCCTGAAGAGCCGGCCAAACGTACAGTCGAAGTAGAGGCGTTTTGCTCGTGGTCGGCATGCAAAATAAAGATGCGGTCGAGCGCGCGAGCCAATACTGGATTAGGTTTGTATTCTTCACATGGTGTTGCGAACATCATGTGTAAGAAGTTTTCAGCATAGGAAAGGTTATTTTTTGGATAATTGAACGGCAGACCGTTGGAATAACGGTAACACATTGCTGCAATTGTCGGGATTTTGGAGATTAAGCGGTAAATCGCAATTTTGCGGTGTTCAGGATTGGCAATATCCAAGCTGTCTTGATAGAAAGCAGACAAAGCGCCAACCACGCCAACCATCATCGCCATCGGATGCGCATCGCGACGGAAACCGCGGAAGAACCAAGTCAGCTGCTCATGCAGCATAGTATGGCGACCGACTGTGGCATCAAATTCTTTTTTCTGTTCAGGGGTAGGCAGTTCGCCGTAAATCAACAGGTAGCAAACTTCCAAGTAATCGGATTTTTCGGCCAACTGCTCGATAGGATAACCACGGTAATACAACAGACCTTCATCGCCATCAATATAAGTGATTTTGGATTCGCAACTTGCAGTTGACACGAATCCGGGGTCGAAGGAAAACAGACCTGTATTTTTTGTCAAAGCACGAATATCAACCACATCATGGCCGATACTTGCTTCCAATACTGGCAGTTCCAAGGTCTCTTGATTTGGGGTGGTGAGCTTGACTGATTTAGACATTCTTAAACTCCTTTGTAAGTTGGGGCTTTCGTTGCCGC
>NZ_JBQCWY010000761.1:0-1416 GCF_051956955.1 Neisseria sp. P0021.S005
GCTGCCTGAAATGGAAAAACTCGGCTTCGGTATCGTTGCCTTCGCATGTACCACCTGTAACGGCATGAGCGGCGCGCTGGATCCGAAAATCCAGAAAGAAATCATCGACCGCGATTTGTACGCCACCTCCGTATTGTCAGGCAACCGCAACTTCGACGGCCGCATCCATCCGTATGCGAAACAGGCTTTCCTTGCTTCGCCTCCGTTGGTCGTTGCCTACGCGCTGGCAGGCAGCATCCGTTTCGATATTGAAAACGACGTACTCGGCGTTGCAGACGGCAAAGAAATCCGCCTGAAAGACATCTGGCCTACCGACGAAGAAATCGATGCCATCGTTGCCGAATATGTGAAACCGCAACAATTCCGCGACGTTTATATTCCGATGTTCGACACCGGCACAGCACAAAAAGCACCAAGCCCGCTGTACGACTGGCGTCCGATGTCCACCTACATCCGCCGCCCACCTTACTGGGAAGGCGCACTGGCAGGGGAACGCACATTAAGAGGTATGCGTCCGCTGGCGATCTTGCCCGACAACATCACCACCGACCACCTCTCACCATCCAATGCGATTTTAGCCAGCAGTGCCGCAGGCGAATATTTGGCGAAAATGGGTTTGCCTGAAGAAGACTTCAACTCTTACGCAACCCACCGTGGCGACCACTTAACCGCCCAACGCGCAACCTTCGCCAATCCGAAACTGTTTAACGAAATGGTGAGAAACGAAGACGGCAGCGTACGCCAAGGTTCGCTGGCACGCGTTGAACCCGAAGGCCAAACCATGCGCATGTGGGAAGCCATCGAAACCTATATGAACCGCAAACAGCCGCTCATCATCATTGCCGGTGCGGACTACGGTCAAGGCTCAAGCCGCGACTGGGCTGCAAAAGGCGTACGCCTAGCCGGCGTGGAAGCGATTGTTGCCGAAGGCTTCGAGCGTATCCACCGCACCAACTTGATCGGTATGGGCGTGTTGCCGCTGCAGTTCAAACCCGGCACCAACCGCCACACCCTGCAACTGGACGGTACGGAAACCTACGACGTTGTCGGCGAACGCACACCGCGCTGCGACCTGCCCCTCGTGATTCATCGTAAAAACGGCGAAACCGTCGAAGTTCCGGTTACCTGCCGCCTCGATACTGCAGAAGAAGTATTGGTATATGAAGCCGGTGGCGTATTGCAACGTTTCGCACAAGACTTCTTAGAAGGAAATGCAGCGTAAGGAAAATCGGGTATCGTCAAAATATCCGGGCTACGCTCAAAAAAGGTTTTCAGACGGCCTCGAATGCTTGAGAGGCCGTCTGAAAAAACCATACTAGAAATACAAAGGAGAACTCGAAATGCCGCAAATTAAAATTCCAGCCGTTTACTACCGCGGCGGTACATCTAAAGGCATTTTCTTCAAACGCACCGATC
>NZ_JBQCWY010000762.1:0-1416 GCF_051956955.1 Neisseria sp. P0021.S005
AAGCCCAGTTTTTCCAGTGAAGCGATTTCGGCAGACGCTTCTGCGCTGAAATCGACATCTTCCGCGCCGTACACTTTTTGGGCAATCGCACGGATTTTGTCTTTAATGCTCAACTCAACATCGTAGGAGAAATTGAAGTTGTTCGGTTGGTTTTCGATGGCATTGACAACTTTGTGAGCCAAGTCTGCACCACCCGCGCCGCCTTTGCCCCATACTTCAGTCAGGGAAACTTCAACGCCGTGTTCCGCGCAGGCTTTTTCAATCATGGCCAACTCGGCATCTGAGTCGGACACAAAGCGATTGATGGCAACCACCACAGGCAGGCCGAATACGTTTTTCAGGTTGGAAATGTGTTTCAGCAGATTAGGCAGACCTTTTGCCAAGGCTTCGAGGTTTTCTTCGCCGAGGTTGGCACGCTCCACGCCGCCGTTGTATTTCAAAGCGCGGACAGTGGCCACGACAACAGCCGCATCAGGTTTCAAATCTGCCAGACGGCATTTGATGTCGCAGAATTTTTCCGCACCCAAATCCGCGCCGAAGCCTGCTTCGGTTACGGCATAATCGGCAAGGTGTTTCGCCAAACGGGTGGCCGTTACAGAGTTACAGCCGTGGGCGATGTTGGCAAACGGGCCGCCGTGTACAAAGGCCGGAGTACCTTCGATGGTTTGCACCAAGTTAGGCTTAATCGCATCTTTGAGCAATGCCGCCATCGCGCCATTCGCTTTCAAATCTTTGGCATAAACAGGGCTGCCGTCTTTGGCGTAGGCAACAAGGATGTTACCCAAACGCTCTTTCAAATCGCTGATGTCTTTGGCAAGACAGAATACCGCCATCACTTCAGAGGCAACGGTAATGTCAAAACCATCGGGACGCATCACGCCGTCAACAGGTTTGCCCATACCATCGATGATGTTGCGTAACTGGCGGTCGTTCATATCGACCACGCGACGCCACAGCACGCGTTTCGGATCGATGTTCAACTCATTGCCTTGATAGATATGGTTATCGAGCATGGCGGCGAGCAGGTTATTCGCCGCACCGATGGCGTGGAAGTCGCCGGTAAAGTGCAGGTTGATGTCTTCCATCGGCAAAACTTGGGCATAGCCGCCGCCTGCCGCACCGCCTTTAACACCAAACACCGGACCCAAAGAAGGCTCGCGCAGAGCAATAACCGAGTCTTTGCCGATATGGCGCAATGCGTCCGCCAAACCGATAGTTACAGTGGTTTTACCCTCACCCGCAGGAGTCGGATTAATGGCGGTCACCAAAATCAGACGGCCTTGTTTTTGCGGCAGCTTGAATGCCTCGGCAGGATTGATTTTGGCTTTGTAATGACCATAGGGCTCGATGTTGTCAACGTTCAAACCCAGCTTGGCGGCAATTTCACCAATCGGGCGCATGGTGGAAGACTGGGCA
>NZ_JBQCWY010000763.1:0-1409 GCF_051956955.1 Neisseria sp. P0021.S005
GAATCATGGGGGCGAATGAGAAATTGGGCGTCAGGTAGTTTTGCATGTTCTTTTCCTTTTGATATTGTCAACAATTTCTTCAATTATGCGCTATTGATTGAGAGATTCAATATGGCAATCAGGCCGTCTGAAAACTGGCTTTCAGACGGCCTGATGCTTATTTATGCTTGATTTCCCAGCATTGATGGATTTTTTTGTTGCGGAAATCGTCGGGAACGGACTGCTTGGAAATATCTTTGACGGCGTATTGCTCCGATACCGAGTCGTCCAAGACGAAGCTGCGCAAGTTGTTGGAGAAATACAGAATGCCGTCTGAAGCGAGCAGGCTCATTGCGCCGTCAATCAGCTTTTTATGGTCGCGCTGGATGTCGAGGATGTCGAGCATCTTTTTGCTGTTGGAAAAGCTGGGTGGATCCATGACGATCAGGTCGAACTGTTTGCCTTCGGCGGCGGCATTTTGCAGGTATTGGAACACATCGGCGCGGACGATTTTGTGTTGTTCGGGGCTGATGCCGTTGAGTTCGAAATTGCGTTTCGCCCAATCGAGATAAGTGTTGGACAAATCGACGGTTTCGCTGGATACCGCGCCGCCGGTTGCGGCATAGACGGTAAAGCTGCCGGTGTAGGAAAACAGGTTGAGGAAGCGTTTGCCCGCTGCGGTTTCGCCGACTTTTTTGCGCGTGTTGCGGTGGTCGAGGAAAAGGCCGGTATCGAGGTATTTGTCGAGGTTGACCCAAAACTTGCGGCCGTTTTCAGTGATGACGAAATCGTCGCCGGTTTTGCCGGTTTTCTCGTATTGTTGTAAACCTTTTTGACGTTCTCGGCGTTTGAGGTGGATTTGTTCGGGCGCAAAACCGGTCACAAAACCGATGGCTTCCAATACATCGGCAAGCCATGCTTCGTATTCTTCGGGCTGCATCAGCCAGCCGGTATCGTATTCCTGAAGATGGATTTGGTCGCCGTAAACATCGACGGCAAAGGGAAATTGGGGAATATCGCGGTCGTAAATGCGCCAGGCTTCGATATTGTTGCGTTTGGCCCATTTCATAAGATGTTTGATGTTTTTACCTAAGCGGTTGGCAAAGGGGGTAATGTCGGTCATGGTTTCAGACGGCCTGAATAAGTATTGGGAAGGGGTTGGATTTTAACGCACTTGATGCCTTTTTGCTTGACTGTTATCCATAAAATCTATATTATCCGCCATTCGCCTTTTGATACGAAGCCATCGTCATCCAACCTAAACCGCCGTTTCGGGCGCGTTTCTTTTATTGCTTGCATATTTGCAAAGCCTTTTCTGTGCAGGTTGTCGTCGATGTTAACCACAAGCAAGATGCTTGCGACAACCCTGTAACTTCACATTTCCCGTATCGTTACTTTCCTTTGCTTCAGGTCGTCTGAAATTGTTCAGG
>NZ_JBQCWY010000764.1:0-1408 GCF_051956955.1 Neisseria sp. P0021.S005
TCTTATGGCAGCCCCTTGTTGCCAACCCTGTTTTTGGTAAACGGCAAGTCATTAAATATTAATGACGACAATGATAGAAAACTGTTGGCTACTGCTAAGAGAGTCGATTTTTACGATTTCGGACGTAGTCGGATCGGCCATGCAGTCTTTACCGCGCCTAACGGCATCTGTCAGGATATGAAACACGGCAAAGGCGTTTCCTACAAGCTGGTTACCAACTATGTTAATTTTCCGGATTATCCTTCGCCTGAAAATATCTTGATTATTACTGCGCAAGGCAAATATGAGCAAGACGGTTTTATATTGGATTCCACTGAGTCAAGGGTGACCAGTGCCAATAAAGAGTTTGCCAGAAAATATGGTGAAGCCCTGAAATCCAAGAATGGCCCTGAGACCAGACAGGTGAATATGGCTAATGCAGCCAGTGCAGAAAAAGGCAGACTGTTGGCTGATTATATCTGTCAGTAATCATATTAAAGGCCGTCTGAAATTCAGACGGCCTTTTTGAATCATGAATGCATCTCTTGTTCAAATGACAGCAGAATCTGTTTTACTTCATCCGCTTCTTTAACGGCGCGGATACGGTCAAACAATACCTGCGCCTGTTCAAACTCTTTTTTCATCATGCCCAGCCACTGTTTCAAGCGGGCAACCGGATATTTGTTGTTGGCTTCTTTGGCAAGGCATAAGTCGAAGAATTGGACTATCCATGAGGAGACTTCGGCAAAGTCGGTATCTTTGACTGTTTCGCCGTTTTCATATTGCTTGATTTGCCGCGCCAAGTCGGGACGGATAACTGCGCCGCGCCCGAGCATCACGCTGTCGCATCCGCTGACGGTTTTAATGTCGAGATAGTCTTGAAGGCTGAATACATCGCCGTTGGCAGTAACGGGAATACTGACTGCATCGCGGATTTTGCGCACCCATTCCCAATGTGCCGGCGGTTCGTAGCCTTCGACTTTGGTGCGCGCATGGACGGTTAATGCACATGCGCCGCCGTTTTCAATCGCGGAAGCACATTCCAATGCCAGACTTTTATCTTCATAACCGAGCCGCATCTTGGCAGTCAGCGGAATGTGTTGCGGAAGGCGTTGGCGCAGGGTGTGGACGATGTGGTAAATCAAGTCGGGCTCTTTGAGCAAGACCGCGCCGCCTTTGTGTTTGTTGACCGTCGGTGCGGGGCAGCCGAAGTTGAGGTCGATTTTGTCCGCCCCGAAACGCACGGCTTCTAAAGCATTGACGGCCATGTTTTCCGCATCGCTGCCCAAAAGTTGGACAGTACAGGGCGTGCCGGCCGGCGTGCGGTTGGCATGGGCGATTTCGGGAACATATTTAAGCCAAGTGGCGCGTGAGTGGACCGTGTGCGTAATGCGGACAAATTCGCTGACGCATTCGTCAAATCCGCCAA
>NZ_JBQCWY010000765.1:0-1405 GCF_051956955.1 Neisseria sp. P0021.S005
TGCGCAAGCCGTTTTCTTCAAAGCGGCTGTAAATCTTGCCGATGACGTTTTTTTCTACTGCATCGGGTTTGATGATGGAAATCGTACGTTCGATGGCCATGTTATGTCCTTGTTTTTATTAATAGGTGAGTTGCCGTAGCCAAGAGGCGAGGGAAGTGTATTCTACCAAATTTCGCCCCTTTTTGGGAAAGGCATTATTTGCTTAAAGTCAGGTGTGGTTGTTCCAAATAGACTTCGGATTGCATTTCGATCATACGGCTGGCTGTACGGGTAAATTCCTCGGCGAAATCGCCTTCGACATAAATATCGTTTACGCCAACTGCACTGGTGGCGCACAATTTCACACGGAAATCATATAAAACGTCAATTAACCATGTCAGACGGCGTGCTTCTGCTTTTTCTTGCGGGGTTAGACGTTCTAATCCTGAAAGGAAAACCATCTCATAATGTTCGGCTAAATACAGATAGTCAGCTTGTGAACGCGGGCCAAAACATAATGCGCGGAAATCAAACCAGATGGCGCGTTCCGACTGGGCTTTATGAGGAATTTCCCGTCCATGAATAATGCTGATTCCTGGATTCAATTCAGAGATTCCGCTCATTTCTTTAAATAAAGTAGCCAGTTTTTGCTCGTTTTCTTCATTATTGGGCACAAAGAAAATTTCGGCAGGGCGCAATGTGCGCAATCGGTAATCTTCTCCGCCATCTACATTTAAAACGGTCAGGTTAGATTCGATAAGGGCGATGGTTGGCAGAAAGCTGCTGCGGTTTTGGCCTTGAGGATAGAGTTCGGATGGGGCGTAGTTGGAAGTGGCCACCAAAACAACACCTTCGCTCAGCAGGTTTTCCAACAAACGGCCTAAAATCATTGCATCGGCAATGTCGCTGACGTGAAATTCATCAAAGCATAATACGCGTGTTTCTTTGGCAATTTCTGCTGCAACGGCTTTTAAAGGATTCGCTTCACTCTTTAAAGCTTTCAGCCGTTGATGAATTTCGGCCATAAAGGCATGGAAATGCACGCGGCGCTTACGGCGATAAGGGAGGCAGCCAAAAAAAGCGTCCATCAGGAAACTTTTACCGCGTCCTACGCCGCCATAAAAATAGAGTCCTTTAGGTACTTGAGGGGAACGCAGGCTGCGGCCGAGAAAACGGTTGCGTTTGCGTTTGAACATCATCAGCTCGGTCCATAAGCGATCCAAATATTCAATGGCTCGTGCTTGTGCTTCGTCACGGATGAAGTTGGGTTGTTCGGCGGCGGCCTGATACCAAGTCAACGGGCTGTGGTTTTCAAATGGCGGTGGCGTAAATAGTTGGTCTCTATTGCTCATGTATAACCTTTATTATGTTTTGCTGGCGATAGTCGAAACATCATCCGCAATAATTTGGACAGTAGTCGGAATGA
>NZ_JBQCWY010000766.1:0-1405 GCF_051956955.1 Neisseria sp. P0021.S005
TGCGCAAGCCGTTTTCTTCAAAGCGGCTGTAAATCTTGCCGATGACGTTTTTTTCTACTGCATCGGGTTTGATGATGGAAATCGTACGTTCGATGGCCATGTTATGTCCTTGTTTTTATTAATAGGTAAGTTGCCGTAGCCAAGAGGCGAGGGAAGTGTATTCTACCAAATTTCGCCCCTTTTTGGGAAAGGCATTATTTGCTTAAAGTCAGGTGTGGTTGTTCCAAATAGACTTCAGATTGCATTTCGATCATACGGCTGGCTGTACGGGTAAATTCTTCGGCAAAATCGCCTTCAACGTAAATATCGTTTACGCCAACTGCGCTAGTGGCGCACAGCTTCACACGGAAATCATATAAAACGTCAATTAACCATGTCAGACGGCGTGCTTCTGCTTTTTCTTGCGGGGTTAGACGTTCTAATCCTGAAAGGAAAACCATCTCGTAATGTTCGGCTAAATACAAATAGTCAGCTTGTGAGCGCGGGCCAAAACATAATGCACGGAAATCAAACCAGATGGCGCGTTCTGACTGGGCTTTATGGGGGATTTCCCGTCCATGGATAATGCTGATGCCTGGGTTTAATTCAGAGATTCCGCTCATTTCTTTAAATAAAGCAGCGAGTTTTTGCTCGTTTTCTTCATTATTGGGGACAAAGAAAATTTCGGCAGGACGCAGCGTACGCAAGCGGTAATCTTCTCCGCCATCTACATTTAAAACGGTCAGGTTGGACTCGATAAGGGCGATGGTTGGGAGAAAGCTGCTGCGGTTTTGGCCTTGAGGATAGAGTTCGGATGGGGCGTAGTTGGAAGTGGCTACCAAGACTACACCTTCACTCAACAGGTTTTCCAGTAAACGGCCCAAAATCATGGCATCGGCAATATCACTGACGTGAAACTCGTCAAAGCATAATACGCGTGTTTCTTTGGCAATTTCTGTTGCAACGGCTTTTAAAGGATTCGCTTCACTCTTTAAAGCTTTCAGCCGTTGATGAATTTCGGCCATAAAGGCATGGAAATGCACGCGGCGCTTACGGCGATAAGGGAGACAGCCAAAAAAAGCGTCCATCAGGAAACTTTTACCGCGTCCTACGCCGCCATAAAAATAGAGTCCTTTAGGCACTTGAGGGGAACGCAGGCTGCGGCCGAGAAAACGGTTGCGTTTGCGTTTGAACATCATCAGCTCGGTCCATAAGCGATCCAAATATTCAATGGCTCGTGCTTGTGCTTCATCACGGATGAAGTTGGGTTGTTCGGCGGCGGCCTGATACCAAGTCAATGGGCTGTGGTTTTCAAATGGCGGTGGCGTAAATAGTTGGTCTCTATTGCTCATGTATAACCTTTATTATGTTTTGCTGGCGATAGTCGAAACATCATCCGCAATAATTTGGACAGTAGTCGGAATGA
>NZ_JBQCWY010000767.1:0-1403 GCF_051956955.1 Neisseria sp. P0021.S005
TGGCGCGTGGTTCTGTACCAGGCTTCGGCGGTTTCGACGCGGACGGCGGCTTTGGCTTCGACTGCGCCTTTGCAGGCTTGGGCGAAGTTGTAGTTGGAGTAGCCGAAGAGGGTGGGGACGCGGCAGGAGATGGGTTCGATGATGTTTTGGCAGCCTGCATCGACGAGGCTGCCGCCGACGAAGGCAATGTCTGCGCTGAGGTAGTAGGCGGCCAGTTCGCCCATGCTGTCACCTATCCAAACCTGTGTATCGGGGGAAACGGGTTGTCCGTCGCTGCGTTTTTGCACGGTATAACCAAGCGATTTAGCGGTATCGTAGGCCGTCTGAAAGTTTTCAGGGTGGCGCGGTACGATGACCAGCAAGGCATTGCCGCGGTAGCCCTGCCATGCTTTGAGGAGCAGCTCGGCTTCGTCTGTGCCTTTGTACACGCGCGTGCTGGCGCAGACGACGACGGCTCGTGCGCCGATGCGTTCTTTAAAGGCGACGGCAAGCGGGCGCGAGTCATCGGGGGGCGCGATGTCGTATTTGGTGTTGCCGCAAACGTGGACGTTGGATGCGCCGATGAGGTGCAGGCGTTCGGCATCGGCGGCGGTTTGGGCAAAGCAGCCGGAGAGGGTCTGCATGGCAGGCTCGACCAGCTTGCGGATTTTGAGGTAGCCGCGTTGGGATTTTTCGGAGAGGCGCGCGTTGGCCAAAAAGAGGGGAATGCCTGCTTCTTGGCAGCCGTGCATCAGGTTGGGCCAGATTTCGGTTTCCATCAAAATGCCGCAGATGGGGCGGTGTTCGGCTAAAAATCGGGCGACCCATTCGGATTTGTCGTAGGGTAGGTAACGGCATTGCGCATCAGGGAACAGGGATTGCGCGGTGGCGCGGCCGGTCGGCGTCATTTGGGTAATCAGAAACGGCGAGTCGGGAAAATGGCGGCGCAATGCCTGCACCAAAGGTTCGGCTGCACGCGTTTCGCCGACGGATACGGCATGTATCCAAATCGGGCATTGTACGGGATTGGGATACGCCTGCCCGAAACGCTCGCCCCAATGCTCGAGATAGGCTGGGGATTTGAGGGCGCGGCGGCGCAGGTGGCGGCGGATCAGGAAGGGGGCGAGGTGCCACAACGTGGCGTAAAGGCGGCGTATCATGCTTACGGGTCTTGTGTCGGAATAGGCCTATTTTATCGGAAACTGAAACGGAAGATATAGCTTTGATGCGTGTTTTACGCAAAGGAAACAGGCCGTCTGAAAGGTTTCAGACGGCCTTTAATACAGGCATAAAAGCGTTTACTTCACTTGCGCCATATATTTTTTCAGACGGCCTTTGCTTTGCATGGCGCGGTTTTCCATTTCATCGACAACGGCTTGCGCTTTGGCTTTGTTCACCGGTTTGCCGACCTGAATCACGCCGCT
>NZ_JBQCWY010000768.1:0-1399 GCF_051956955.1 Neisseria sp. P0021.S005
GTTGCAGGGCTTCTTTGTGGCTGTTCAGGTTAGGTGCGAAACCGCCTTCGTCGCCCACGGTAGTTGGGAAGCCTTTGGCATCACACAGTTTTTTCAGTGCGTGGAAAATTTCGGCGCCGCAACGCAGGGCTTCGCGGAAAGATTTTGCGCCGACAGGCATAATCATGAATTCTTGGATGTTCAGGCTGTTGTTGGCATGTTCGCCGCCGTTGATAACGTTCATCATTGGAACAGGCAGAGCCATTGGGCCTGCGCCGCCCAAGTAACGATACAGAGGCAGGCCTGCATCTTCAGCGGCTGCGCGTGCTACGGCCATAGAAACGGCCAAAGTGGCGTTGGCACCCAAGTTGCCTTTGTTTTCAGTACCGTCCAATTCGATCATGATTTGGTCGATATAAGATTGTTCGTTGGCATCGATACCGATGAGGGCTTGCGCGATTTGGTTGTTGACGTGGTCAACGGCTTTCAATACGCCTTTGCCTAAGTAACGGGATTTGTCGCCGTCACGCAGTTCCAAAGCTTCTTTTTGGCCGGTTGATGCGCCGCTAGGTACGGCCGCGCGTCCCATAACGCCGGATTCCAACAATACGTCACACTCTACGGTAGGGTTGCCGCGGGAGTCCAAAATTTCGCGTGCAAAAATATCAACGATTGCGCTCATGAATATCTCCAAATAGGATGGTAAAAGAAAAGTAGCTTTGTTACGTTTCAGACGGCCTTAAGGATGATTGCCAAAGTCTGATGAATGCAGACATTATACCGTCTTTGCCAAGTATGGCATCGGAGTCGGCATGAAACCGACTGTAAGTTTGTTTCACGTCAATATCGCTCAAACAAATATAAGCCGTATAGTGTAACATTTTTTACCCTTTTTAGGGTGAAAAGCTGATTAAATAAGGCATAAGGCCGTCTGAAAAGCGGATTAGCCTGCTCCCAAAATCATCGAGCCTACACCGTCATCGGTCAGCACTTCCAAGAGCAGGGCGTTGGGAACGCGGCCGTCTATGATATGCGTGGCTTTGACACCGCTTTTGGCGGCTTCGACGGCAGAGGCAATTTTAGGCAGCATGCCGCCGTACAGCGTACCGTCTTCAATCAGTTCGTCAATGCGGCTTGGCGTCAGGGTGGTCAATAATTTGCCTTCTTTATCCAGTACGCCGGGGATATTGGTCATCATCAGCAGTTTTTCAGCTTGAAGTTTTTCCGCCAGTTTGCCGGCAACTAAGTCGGCATTAATGTTGAACGCTTCGCCGTTTTGGCCTACGCCGATGGGGGCGATGACCGGAATGCAGCCGCGCTCAACCAAACCTTCCACCAAACGGGTGTCGATGTCGGCCACGGTGCCGACTTGACCGATGTCCACACCTTTTTGTTCGGGCGTATCGATCAGGAGTTTTTC
>NZ_JBQCWY010000769.1:0-1387 GCF_051956955.1 Neisseria sp. P0021.S005
CACTTTATTTCAGACGGCCTTTTTCCGTTTTCGGAGAAAACGCCGTCTGAATCGTTTTTAATCATTTTTTCAGACGGCCTCAAACCATGTTGGTATTAGGAATTGAATCATCTTGCGACGAAACCGGCGTTGCGCTCTACGATACCGAGCGCGGCCTGTTGGCGCATCATTTGCACACACAAATGGCGATGCACGCCGAATACGGCGGCGTTGTCCCCGAATTGGCCAGTCGCGACCATATCCGCCGTGTCGTGCCGTTGACGCAAGGTTGCTTGAAGGAAGCAGGCGTAGGCTATGCCGACATCGACGCGGTTGCCTTTACGCAAGGTCCGGGCTTGGGCGGCGCATTGCTGGCCGGTTCAGGCTTCGCCAACGCCTTGGCATTTGCCATCGGTAAGCCCGTTATCCCTGTCCACCATCTTGAAGGCCATTTGCTCTCGCCTTTGTTGGCAGACGACAAGCCTGAATTTCCATTTGTCGCTTTGCTGGTGTCGGGCGGGCATACACAATTTATGGCTGTACGCGGTATCGGCGATTACACCTTGCTGGGTGAAAGCGTGGATGATGCGGCAGGCGAGGCGTTCGACAAAACGGCCAAGCTTTTAGGTTTGCCTTATCCCGGCGGTGCCAAATTATCCGAGCTGGCCAAACTCGGCACGCCTGATGCCTTCACATTCCCACGTCCTATGCTCCATTCGCACGATTTGCAGATGAGCTTTTCCGGTTTGAAAACAGCCGTTTTGACCGCTGTCGAAAAAGTCCGCGCCGAAACCGGCAACGATGAAATTCCCGAGCAGACACGTAACGACATTTGCCGCGCTTTCCAAGATGCGGTGGTTGACGTGTTGGCGGCCAAAGCCAAAAAAGCGTTGTTGGATACCGGCTTCAGAACTTTGGTGGTTGCCGGCGGTGTGGGTGCAAACTGGAAGCTGCGTGATGAATTTTCGCGCTTAACCGTCAAAATGCCATCTGAAAAAGGCAAACCAAAGCCGCAGGAAGAAAAAATCAATGTTTATTTCCCGCCGATGGCATATTGTACCGACAACGGAGCAATGATTGCCTTTGCCGGCGCGATGCGTCTTGCCGAGCGTCAGGCTGTCGGCGCATTCAATGTCAAGCCGCGCTGGCCGCTGTCGGATATTGTGAAGCAGGGTTGATGCATTAGACTGCTTTGATGCAATGAAAGGCCGTCTGAAAACCTGAAAACATGGTTTTCAGACGGCCTTTAATGAAACGGATGTTTACGGTAAAACTTCATTCAAAAAGATGAGTAATTTTTTCATCCGTTTTTTCTACAATATTAACTTTGATTGATTGCAAAAGGCCGTCTGAAATGACGAATTTATCCAAAGGTTTGCTGGCTGCGATAGCGTCCAATTTGTTGTTT
>NZ_JBQCWY010000770.1:0-1387 GCF_051956955.1 Neisseria sp. P0021.S005
TGTCCGCCCTGTTGAAAAACAAATCTTTCGGCGAGAAAAAAGCCCGAAAAATCGAGCAGGCAGCCAATATGCCTGACATGTGGCTGGATCAAGACCACCAAGACCGCCACGCCCCCACCATCAGCCAAGAAAGAAATACCATGTCCCACATCTCCACCATCCCAGAAATCCTAGCAGACATCAAAGCCGGCAAAATGGTCATCATCACCGATGCCGAAGACCGCGAAAACGAAGGCGACTTGCTGATGGCCGCCCAATTCGTTACCCCCGAAGCCATCAACTTCATGATTAAACACGCACGCGGCCTGGTCTGCCTGCCGATGGACGGCGAAATGGTCGAAAAACTCGGCCTGCCCATGATGACCCAGAAAAACGGCGCGCAATACGGTACCAACTTTACCGTCTCCATCGAAGCCGCCCACGGCATTACCACCGGCATCTCCGCCGCCGATCGCGCCCTGACCATTCAAACCGCCGTTTCCCCATCCGCCAAACCAGAAGACATCGTCCAACCCGGCCACATCTTCCCATTGCGTGCCCAAAAAGGCGGCGTACTCGTCCGCGCAGGACACACAGAAGCCGGCGTTGATCTGGCACAAATGAACGGCCTGATTCCCGCCGCCGTCATCTGCGAAATCATCAACGACGACGGCACCATGGCGCGCATGCCCGAACTGATGAAATTCGCCGAAGAACACAACCTCAAAATCGGCACCATTACCGACCTCATCGAATACCGCAGCCGCACCGAAAGCCTGCTCGAAGACATGGGCAACGCACCCGTACAAACCCCGTGGGGCGAGTTCCAACAACACGTTTACGTCGACAAACTCTCAGGCGAAACCCACCTCGCCCTCGTCAAAGGTACACCAACCGCCGACGAAGAAACCCTCGTCCGCGTCCACGAACCCTTCAGCGTCATGGACTTCATCCAAGCCAACCCGCGCCATTCCTGGTCATTGCCCAAAGCCCTTGAGCGCATCCAACAAGCCGAAAGCGGCGTAGTCATCCTCCTGCACCGTACCGAAGACGGCGCCACCCTGCTCGACCGCACCCTGCCCAAAGGCGCAAACCAAGCCTACAAATGGGACAGCAAAAGCTACGGCATAGGCGCACAAATTCTCGCTGGCCTCAACGTCAAAAAACTGCGCGTCCTCGGCCAGCCTTCATCCTTCACCGGCCTCACCGGCTTCGGCCTCGAAGTCGTCGGTTTTGAAGAAGCTGAGAAATAATCTTGCTTGATTGATTCTCAAAGCAAATGAAATAAAAGGCCGTCTGAAAATTTTCAGACGGCCTTTTCATCTCGCTATTTATCTGAATATTATCCAAATAAAATTATGATAAAAACGACTATTTATTAAATTATTTCAATAATGATAAGAATAAT
>NZ_JBQCWY010000771.1:0-1378 GCF_051956955.1 Neisseria sp. P0021.S005
ACATTCCAGTTGCCGAATTTCTCACGGTGGAGCTGCTCGACACGGTTGCCTGCGGCTGCAACCATGCGTTTGACCTGATGGTATTTACCCTCGGTAATGGTCATCATCAATGTGGTTGGGTCGGTCAATACTGCTTCGGCCGCGGCGACGGTTTCATTATCGTCATGCAGGAGGACGCCGTTTTTCAGCGCAGTGCAAAGGGTATCGTCGGCAGGATGTTTCAAAGTGACGCGGTAGAGCTTCGGAACTTTGTGTTTGGGCGAGGTAACGCGGTGGTTAAATTGGCCGTCGTTGGTAATCAGAATAATTCCGGTTGTGTCTGCATCCAAGCGGCCGACTGCCTGCATATCGATATTGCGCATGTGGTCGGGAAAAAGGCTGAAGATGCTTGGATATTGCTGAGGTTTGTGCGAAGTCTCGTAATCTGCAGGCTTATGAAGCAGGATATAAAAATAGGGCATGGGGACGGCGGCAATTTCTTCGCCGTCAACAGACAGGGTGTGCACTTGAGACGGATCAATATCGTCTTTGGCACGATTATGGATTTCGCCGTTGATGGCAATGCAGTCATTGTCTATCAGCCATTGGCATTGCTTGCGGCTGCCGAGGCCTTGCGATTGGATGTATTTGAGCAGTTGCATGGTTGAAAAGTAGGAAATGTTCAGACGGCCTTTATTGTACTGGAAAACCGGTGTTTAGGCCGTCTGAAAAGTAGGGGTAAAAAAATCGCCCCTTTAAAATTTTAAGGGGCGCAAAAGGAACACAAACCACTACCAAAAACTGTTACAGGGCAAATTCTCCTATTTGATGTGTTGCCGGATAAAGTGCTTTCATCAAGTCATGTGGTGAAAGCGAGAAATCTTTGCTGTTTGTCGTCAGACGGCCTTGCTGAGGCGTCAGCTCAAGCAATCGGGCGTTTGCCGACTGGATAAATTTGTTTTTCGTGCGCTGCATTTTTCTTTGCAGGGCGGAAACAACGCGGTTGTACAGACTGTCTTTTTGCTTGACTTCGCGTGTATCGGCAACCCAGCTCAAGCGTGTATTGCCGTCTTCATCTTCAATCAGCAGGATACCGGTTTCTGATTGGGGCGATTTGCCCATACAAGGGAGCCAAACATAATATCGGCCATCTAAAGTAATGAATACTGCGTCATGTACTTCGCATTCATCGCAACACTTGGTGGCGATCAAAGAGCGGATGGCTTGTTGGTGCAGTCTCAGAATATCAAGGGAGACTTGCTTAAAAATACTTTCGGGCATTTTCTTCTCCTTTCATTCTGTTGTGCGGTTGTTTTGTTTCGATGGGTTGTATTATACGGCGATTTTTTAAATTTGCAAATGATAATTGTTCCTATTATTTAATTTATACGTAAGATAT
>NZ_JBQCWY010000772.1:0-1370 GCF_051956955.1 Neisseria sp. P0021.S005
ATGATAATTAATGAAATTTATCTCACATAAAATCTATGTTTAAGGATGCATTAAACATGTGTTCTTTAATATTTTCTAGAGCTGTTAGGACTATAAAGCCAACAGCAAGCCGTGGCCCATATGAAACCTAAACTCAATACGTAGGATGTGCGGAACGCACATATGCAGTTCTCAAGGTTTGAGCCAAGAGGCTGTCTGAAACAACAAATACGGTTTCAGACGACCTTTCTTTCAACAAGCCACCACAGCAATCAGACAAAAGCGACCCGCCGCCACACCCATGTCGGCAGCACGGCCGGCAAAACGATTATCCGAAGCGGCGGGGATACCACCCTCAAAGGTGCGCAGCTCATCGGCAAAGGCGTACAGGCAGATACGCGTAACCTGCATATAGAAAGTGTACAAGATAGCGAAACCTATCAGGGCAAACAACAAAACGCCGGTGCCCAAGTGACCGTAGGCTACGGATTCAGTGCAAGCGGCAGTTACAGCCAAAGCAAAATCAACGCCGAACACCGAAGCATCAGCGCACAAAGCGGTATTTCCGCCGGAGAAGACGGCTATCAAATCAAGGTCGGAAACCACACCGACCTCAAAGGCGGCATCATCACGTCTAGCCAAAGCGCAGAAGACAAAGGCAAAAACCGCTTTCAGACGGCCACCCTCACCCATAGCAACATTCAAAACCACAGCCGCTACGAAGGCGAAAGTTTCGGCTTAGGTGCCAGCGTTGCCGTAAGCGGCAAAACGCTGGGGCAGGGCGCACAAAATAAACCTCAAGACAAACACCTGACAAGCGTAGCGGATAAAAACAGCGCAAGTTCATCAGTGGGTTATGGCAGCGACAGCGACAGTCAAAGCAGCATCACGAAAAGCGGCATCAACACCCAAAACATTCAAATCACAGACGAAGCCGCACAAATCCGGCTGACAGGCAAAACAGCGGCACAAACCAAAGCTGAAATTGATACAAACGTAACCACAGACACCGCCGAACGACATTCAGGAAAACGATCAGACCAAATTCATCTGCCAGCAAAAATGGAATGCCGATATATTCTAAAGTAAGTAGAAGAGAAATATTTGATTTGTATGAAAAATATTCAGGTCAGAGGCTTGATTTTAGGAATATTCCGAATAAAGGGCAATTATCTTCTACGACTATTACATCAGGACCTTGGAAAGGAACGACCATCATTTTAAGAAATTTTTCAACTAGCCGAGAACAAACTGGAGCAAAATGGACAATTGAGTTTAGGAATCAACCTGCTTCAGTACGTGGGCAAAGATTAGAGTTAAAATTTAGATAAAGGTTACGTTATGAATGCGAAGATAAAATATAATCTTTTAGAATATTGTGAATATTTAGG
>NZ_JBQCWY010000773.1:0-1368 GCF_051956955.1 Neisseria sp. P0021.S005
GATAATAAGTTTTGCCAATTCATTCGGATGGTCATAAAGGTTCCTCAAGCAAAGTAAAGGCCGTCTGAAACATATTCAGACGGCCTTATGCTTATTTACCGCGCATCAATTCAAAGAAATCGTCGTTATTTTTAGAGTCTTTGAGTTTGCCCACCAAAAACTCGGTCGCTTCGATTTCGTCCATAGGATGCAGGAATTTGCGCAAGAGCCACATGCGTTGCAACTGATCGTTCGGCACCAGCAATTCTTCGCGGCGCGTACCGGATTTATTGATACTAATGGCCGGGAACAGGCGTTTTTCGGCCATACGGCGGTCAAGGTGCAATTCCATATTGCCCGTGCCTTTGAACTCTTCGTAAATCACGTCGTCCATGCGGCTACCGGTTTCAACAAGCGCTGTCGCAATAATGGTAAGCGAACCGCCCTCTTCCACATTACGCGCTGCGCCGAAGAAGCGTTTCGGACGGTGCAAGGCGTTGGCATCGACACCGCCGGTCAAGATTTTGCCCGAAGTCGGCACAACGGTATTGTAGGCGCGCGCCAAACGGGTAATCGAATCCAGCAGGATGACCACGTCTTTTTTGTGTTCAACCATACGTTTGGCTTTTTCAATCACCATCTCGGCCACTTGTACATGGCGTTGCGCCGGTTCATCAAACGTAGAGGAAACGACTTCGCCGCGTACAGAACGGCTCATTTCGGTCACTTCTTCCGGACGCTCGTCAATCAACAGGACAATCAGCTCGACATCGGGATAATTGGCGGTAATAGCGTGGGCAATGTTTTGCAACATCACGGTCTTACCGGTTTTAGGCGGCGCCACCAACAATGCACGTTGGCCTTTACCGATTGGGGAAACCAAGTCGATAGCGCGGCCGGTCAGATTCTCTTCGGCTTTGATGTCGCGCTCAAGTTTGAATTGTTCGGTTGGGAATAAAGGCGTGAGGTTTTCAAAGAGGATTTTGTGTTTGCAGACTTCAGGCTGATCGCCGTTGATGGTATCGAGGCGGACAAGTGCGAAATAGCGTTCGTTGTCTTTAGGTACGCGCACGCTGCCTTCGATGGTGTCACCGGTGTGCAGATTGAAGCGGCGGATTTGCGTGGGCGAAACATAAATATCGTCAGGACCGGCAAGGTAAGAAGTATCTGCGCTGCGCAGGAAACCGAAGCCGTCGGGCAGGATTTCGAGTGTGCCGGAACAGGTAAAGCTGACATTTTGCTTCATCATCTGGCGGACGATGGCAAAAACGAGGTCTTGTTTGCGGAAACGGTTGGCGTTTTCAATGCCATGTTCTTCTGCCATTTCCAAGAGTTTGGAAATGTGGAGGGTTTGGAGTTCTGAAACGTGCATAGTATTGATATATTTTG
>NZ_JBQCWY010000774.1:0-1367 GCF_051956955.1 Neisseria sp. P0021.S005
CCGGTCTAAATAGATATCTTTTTAGGGTAAAACCTCAAAAATCTTTTTAAAAAGAAAGATATTGTCTTATTGAATATTCTGTGCTGAAATTACATGACACTACAAAAAGTAGTGCATAAAAAAATAAAACAGACAAAGGAGAAAGCCATGCAATTGTTTTTAGACAATCTTAAAGCCTTTTTCGAAACCATCAGCGGCTGGGTCTGGGGACCTATTATGTTGATGCTGCTGGTTGGTACGGGCATTTTGCTGACCGTTTTGCTGAAAGGCTTGCAGTTCACCATGTTGGGTTATGCTCTGAAACAGGCGTTTGTGCCGTCAAAGAAGCATGAAAACGGCGAAGACCACGAAGGCGATATTTCCCATTTTGCGGCGTTGATGACCGCGCTGTCTGCCACCATCGGTACGGGTAACATTGCCGGTGTGGCGACTGCGGTGGTAACCGGCGGCCCGGGCGCGGTATTTTGGATGTGGATGACCGCCATTTTCGGTATGGCCACCAAATACGGCGAGGGCGTGTTGGCGGTGAAATACCGCGTCACCAATTCCAAAGGCGAAATGTCCGGCGGCCCGATGTATTACATCGAAAAAGGCTTGGGCAAAAACTGGAAATGGATGGCCGTCGCATTTGCGCTGTTCGGCACATTTGCTTCCTTCGGTATCGGCAGCTCGGTGCAGTCCAACTCGGTTGCGCAGGCAGTGCAAACCAGCTTCGGTGTCGAACCTGCCTACACAGGCGTGATATTGACCGTATTAACGGCCATTGTACTTTTGGGCGGCATTAAGGGCATCGCCAAAGCCGCGTCCTTTATCGTGCCTGCCATGGCAGTGTTTTATGTAGTAGGCGGTATTGCCATTATCGTGATTAATTCCGATGTATTGATGCCCGCCGTCAAACTGATTTTCTCCGATGCGTTTAGCGCGCAAGCCGTGGCAGGCGGCGCCATCGGTACGGTCATCCGCTACGGCGTGGCGCGCGGCGTGTTCTCCAACGAGGCAGGTATGGGTTCTGCGCCGATTGCCGCCGCCGCCGCGAAAACCGACCACCCCGTCCGCCAGGCTTTGGTTTCCATGACCGGTACTTTTTTGGATACCATCGTTGTCTGCTCGATTACCGGTATCGTGTTGGTCATGGGTCTGCTCGGCGCAGGTGGCGAGTTTGTCAAACCTGAATTGAGCGGCGCGGCGCTGACAACCGTCACTTTCCAAAAAATGCTGCCCGGTATCGGCGGCTGGATTGTCACCATCGGCCTGATTTTCTTTGCCTACTCAACCATTCTCGGCTGGTGTTATTACGGCGAGAAATGCGCGGTTTACGTCTTCGGCGAGAAGTTTGCCGGTTTGTACCGCGTTGGTTATGTTTCTTC
>NZ_JBQCWY010000775.1:0-1366 GCF_051956955.1 Neisseria sp. P0021.S005
TTCAGTTTAGTGGTGATGACTTCGGCAGCTGTGTTGGCATCTGTACCAATCAGCGCGGCCGGGCTGTTCATCGCAAAGTACACGCCTGGCTCAAGCGAAGCGGCGGCAGCCAGCGCCATAATAGCCACAAAGCTTTCCATAATCATGCCGCCGTAACCGATCATGCGGACGTGGGTTTCGTTTTCCACCATTTTTGGAGTGGTACCTGAAGAAATCAGCGCATGGAAGCCTGAAACTGCACCACAAGCAATGGTAATGAACAAGAATGGGAACAATGCACCAGAGAATACCGGGCCTGAACCATCGATAAAGTGGGTAACTGCAGGCATTTGCAGAGTCGGGTTAACAATAACGATACCCAAAGCCAAAGCTGCAATCGTACCGATTTTCAGGAAGGTAGACAGATAGTCGCGCGGAGTCAGCAAGAGCCAAACCGGCAATACGGAAGCCACGAAACCGTAAATCATAATCGCCCAAGTCAGCTGAATGCCGTCAAGGTCGAACCAGTGACCGAAGGAGCTGTGGGCAACATCTTCACCGTAAATCACGGCCAACATCAGCAAAATAAAGCCGACGATGGAAATCTCGCCGATTTTGCCCGGACGGATATAACGGGTGTAAATACCCATAAACAGAGCAATCGGCATAGTCGCTGCGATGGTGAACGTACCCCAAGGGCTGTGAACCAATGCTTTCACAACAATCAGCGCCAACACCGCCATAATGATGACCATAATCATCAAAATACCAATGGATGCAATCACGCCGGGAACGGTACCGAGTTCTTGTTTCACGATATCGCCCAAAGACTTACCGTCACGGCGCATAGAAACAAATAGTACCATCATATCCTGTACGGCACCGGCAAATACCACGCCGAAGATAATCCACAAAGTACCGGGCAGATAACCCATTTGCGCTGCCAATACAGGACCAACCAGAGGGCCTGCGCCGGCAATAGCGGCAAAGTGGTGGCCGAACAGTACGCCTTTATGTGTGGGAACATAGTCCAAGCCGTCATTGTGGCGTTCTGCCGGAGTCAGACGGTTAGGATCAAGCTGCATCACACGGTTGGCAATGTAAAGACTGTAGAAACGGTAGGCAATGCAGTATACCGAAATGGCGGCCGTAACCATCCAAATCGCACTGACTTGCTCGCCACGGCTGAGAGCTAAAGTAGTAAAGGAGGCCAAGCCTACCAAAACCACAATGCCCCAGATCAAAAATGATTTGAGCGATTTCATTGATTTATCCTTAAAACGTGATGCACCAAGGCTTGCTTTAGCGACAAACTGCCTTAATGCGCTTCAGAAAGACCAGTCATTATAGTCTTCATGATTTCATGAGTGAAATGTCATTTCAACCC
>NZ_JBQCWY010000776.1:0-1349 GCF_051956955.1 Neisseria sp. P0021.S005
GCCTCCAAAGGCGGCGGCATCATCACACGCAACGTGGACGCGCGATTGTTTACCGCTCAGGCCTATGCGCGTTACAACTTCAATCCGCATTGGGCGGCAGGCATCAAAGCCGCCTACAACTACGGACACAATGAAACCGACGGCAGGCCGCTCTATCAAATCCGTCCGTTTGAAGCAACCGTCCAAGCTGACTACAAAAATTACTTTGCCCACGGCAGCTACAACATCGGCGCCGCCACACGCTTTGTCGCCAAACAAACGCGCGGCGATTTTGATGCCGCAAGCGGTTTGGGCATAGACAAACGCGAAGCCGCCAAAGGCTTTACCGTTGCCGACGTGTACGCAGGCGTAAACTTCAAAGACAAATACGGCTTACGCCTGGGCGTGAACAACGTGTTCAACAAAAAATACGCCGAATACATCAGCGGCGACCACGTCCTCGCTCTATCCCCCAGTGTCGTGTATGCACCGGGCAGGACATATTGGTTGAGTTTGCATGCGGCATTTTAAAATCAGGCCGTTTGAAAGAATGCCTGCATTGGCTTATTAAGAATTAGGAGATAAAAAATGGATATGAAAAGACGCGATTTCTTAAAAATGACCGCCGCGCTGGCAGCCGCAGGCGTTTCACCTTCATTGTTAGCAGCCGGTAAAGAACAATTTACCGTATACGGCGCACCGGCAATGCCCAGCGTTACCATCGCCGTAGCGGCGTTGCAAGGCAAGCTGGCGAAGCAGGCAGATGTATCGCTGAAAATCTGGCGTTCGCCCGACCAACTGCGTGCAGGCGTGGCAAGCGGACAATTTAAAGTCATGATGAGTCCGAGCAATGTCGGCGTAAACCTGCGCAACCAAGGGCAGAAAGTCGGCATGGTCAATATTTTGACCAACGGCATCACGCAGCTGATGTGTAAAGGCAGCGCGATTACCTCGCCGCAGGATTTGG
This sequence comes from Neisseria sp. P0021.S005, assembly GCF_051956955.1. NCBI lineage: Bacteria > Pseudomonadati > Pseudomonadota > Betaproteobacteria > Neisseriales > Neisseriaceae > Neisseria > Neisseria sp. P0021.S005. Next base: position 947 of record NZ_JBQCWY010000776.1, read on the forward strand.
TCGGCAAAAAAATCCTCGTACCGTTTAAAAACGACATGCCCGACATCGTGCTGCAAGCCTTGTTGAAAAAACTGAAAATCGACGCGCACAAAGTCGGCATCACTTACACCGCCACGCCGCCCGAAGCGGTGGGGCTGTTTTTGAGCAAGGATTACCACGCCGCCATCCTGCCCGAACCGATGGCAAGCGCAAGCATACTCAAAGGCAAAACCATGGGCGTAAACGTCGTGCGCAGTTTTGATTTGGTGAAGGCATGGGGGCAGGCGTTTGACACCAAACCGCTGATTCCGATGGCGGGCATCATCGCCAACGAAGAATATTTCCACGCGCACAAGGCGCAGTTCGACATCTTCCATCAGGATTTGAAAAACGCGCTCAACTGGATACTTGCCAACCGCCAAAG
>NZ_JBQCWY010000777.1:0-1330 GCF_051956955.1 Neisseria sp. P0021.S005
ATGGGAAGCTGGTTTCTCCATCGGTATGACCTATATGCAGACATTCCGCCGCATTGTCGCTCCGCAGGCATTCCGCGTTGCCGTACCGCCTTTGAGCAATGAATTTATCGGTTTGTTCAAAAATACCTCGCTTGCAGCAGTTGTAACGGTAACTGAATTATTCCAAGTTACTCAACAGATTGCGAATCGCTCCTATGACTATCTACCGGTTTATATCGAAGCCGCATTGGTTTATTGGTGTTTCTGCAAAGTGCTGTTTCTGATTCAGGCGCGTTTGGAAAAACGTTTCGACCGCTATATCGCCAAATAAGGAGTTGTCATGATTAAAATCCGCAATATCCATAAGACCTTTGGCGAAAATACCATTTTGCGCGGCATCGATTTGGATGTCGGCAAAGGACAAGTGGTTGTTATCTTAGGCCCTTCCGGCTCAGGCAAAACCACGTTTTTACGCTGTTTAAACGCTTTGGAAATGCCTGAACAAGGTCAAATCGAGTTTGACAATGCGCAGCCGTTAAGCATCGATTTTTCCAAAAAACCAAGCAAACACGATATTTTGGCACTGCGCCGCAAGTCCGGCATGGTATTCCAACAATACAACCTCTTTCCGCACAAAACTGCGTTGGAAAACGTCATGGAAGGGCCGGTTGCCGTACAAGGCAAGCCTGTCGCCAAAGCGCGTGAAGAGGCTGTCAAATTGCTTGAAAAAGTCGGTTTGAGCGATAAGATTGACCTCTACCCCTACCAGCTTTCCGGCGGTCAACAGCAGCGCGTCGGCATTGCCCGAGCATTGGCGATTCAGCCTGAACTGATGCTGTTTGACGAACCAACTTCCGCGCTTGACCCTGAATTGGTGCAAGATGTTTTGGATACCATGAAGGAATTGGCACAAGAAGGCTGGACCATGGTTGTCGTTACGCATGAAATCAAATTTGCCTTGGAAGTGGCAACCACCGTCGTCGTGATGGACGGCGGCGTTATTGTCGAACAAGGCAGCCCGCAAGATTTGTTCAATCATCCCAAACATGAGCGGACACAAAAATTCCTGCGCCAAATCCGTGCGGACAATGGCGATCTTCAAATTTAATTGAAACGACAGACAATTTGAAAGCATTTCCGACTGTCATTTCATAAAGGCCGTCTGAATAAGTGAAATAGAAATCGTTGATTTCGTTTTCATACTTGTTCAGACGGCCTTTTATATGTCTTTTCAGGTAAAATAACGCCTTTCGTTTTACTTATCCCCTTGCCTGCCATCATGATAGAAATTAAAAAACTCACCCTGCAACGCGGTTTGAAAGTCCTGCTCGATAAAGCCGATGCCGTAATC
>NZ_JBQCWY010000778.1:0-1324 GCF_051956955.1 Neisseria sp. P0021.S005
GGGATGTTATCGGTATAAGTGGGCAGATTGTACAATGTTTTGAGTCGGAAATTTTGCAAACCGAGTGCCATTTTATCTGATAAAGACGACAAAAGGCCGTCTGAAAACCGATGGGATTTCAGACGGCCTTTGTTTGCGAGTCGGATTTAGTTTTTGTCCAAATCTAAATCGGCTTTATATTCGATACGGCCTTGGCCTTTGTCTTCGATGGAAACGTCCAGCTCTTGTTTGCCGCGTTTGAATTTCAGATCGGCATCGTCGTGTTTGATTTCAGACTCAACCACATGGAAACCTTTGCTGCGCGCGTGGGCGATCACTTTTTTGGCCAAGGAAGGAATGGAATTGCGTTGGCCGGAAAGTTCGGCTTCGTATTCAAATTCGCCGTCGCCTTGATGATCGGCTTTGATGGTGTGCGCGCCATCCGGACGGTAGATTTCGGAAGGCAGTGGGGAGGCGAATGCCGTGGCGGAGAAAAGAGCCAAAATGCCGGTGGCCAGTAACGATTTTGCTTTGGTCATCGGTTTTCCTTTCTGAAAAGGGTTTTGAGAACGAAATCATCTTATCGGCATGCCTGAGGGGGCGGCAAGCGGATAAACCTGATTTTACGCGCGGCTACATGATTTGTTTGGAGGACGTTGATTCTTTGCTTTGGGCTGGTGTTTGCTTGCAGAAAAATGCTGCTGGAAAGACTTAGCCGAGGTGGAATAATTCGCCGCCGTGCGCCTTCAGCCATTGTTCGGCTTGGTCGACATGCGGCGTGAGCGAGTGGGTTAGAGCCCAAAATGCAGGGCTGTGGTTGGGATGGCGCAGGTGGGAGAGTTCGTGCAGGCAGACGTAGTCGGCGACATATTCGGGCGTGCCGATGAGCCGCCAGTTGAGGCGGATGCCGGTGGTGTGGCGGCAAACGCCCCAGAAGGTTTTGGCGTTGGAAAGGGAAATGGCGCTCGGGGTCAGGTGGGTGGTTCGGATATGGCCTTCGAGGCGCGGTAGCAGATATTCGTGCGCACGCTCGTGCAGGAAGCGGCGCAAATGGGTAAGTTGGGCGGCGGTTTCTTTTTCGGGCAACAGAATTTCAGACGGCCTGATTTGGATGTGGTTTGCTGCGTGGACGGACAAGGCCGTCTGAACGCCTTGATACCAAATCCATTCGGGAAGCGTGTCTGTAGGTGTTTGCCGAGCCGGTGTTTTGTTTAGGGTACGGCGCAGGATGGCTTCGTTGTCGTTCAGCCATTGGGTAAAGGTGCGCTGGGTAACAAACGGAGGGATATTGATGCTGACGGTATCGGCGGAAACGGGGCGCAAGATGAGGTTTTTCTTGGCACTG
>NZ_JBQCWY010000779.1:0-1314 GCF_051956955.1 Neisseria sp. P0021.S005
ACGTCGGCGGCAACGCCTTTTTCTTCGAGCAAAGCCAGCGCGGCACGCGATTTGCTGCAACGCGGGTTGTGATAAAGTGTGAATTCAGACGGCATGAAAGTCTCCGTATTATTGCAAAATCATTCAATGATGGCGGTTATTATCGTCTGCAACTGATTTTTACTCAAACTTTTTACTTGATATCTTGATACGAATCGGTAGGCATACCCACCAAACCGTTTTACAATAAACACAATTTCGATTGGCAACCTCAAGGATACAACCATGAAAGCCTTAACCGCCCTTCTCTTGTCCGCCACCGTTTTTACCGCTGTACCGGCCTTTGCCGCCGATGAAACAGCTGGTTGGCAGGACAACAAACCGCAAAGCCTGGAATCGCTCAAAGCCCCCGTGCGCGTGGTCAACCTGTGGGCAACCTGGTGCGGCCCCTGCCGTAAAGAAATGCCCGCCATGTCCGCATGGTACAAAGCGCAGAAAAAAGGCAGCGTCGATATGGTCGGCATCGCGCTGGATACCACTGACAACATTGGCAAGTTCCTGAAACAAACACCGGTCAGTTATCCGATTTGGCGTTACACCGGCGCCAACAGCCGCAACTTCATGAAAGCCCACGGCAACAACGTCGGCGTATTGCCTTTCACTGTCGTCGAAGCGCCGAAATGCGGTTACAAACAAACCATCACCGGCGAAGTCAACGAAAAAAGCCTGACCGCCGCCGTGAATTTGGCCAAAACCAAATGTAAATAAAACAGCGGATAGGGTGCTTAACCTACGCTGATACCGAGGCCGTCTGAAACCCAATCGTTCAGACGGCCTTTTTTTCAAATCATACTGCTTTGTGTTGCAAACCGGCAGTGTATCCGCCTGCAGAACCGGGGTTTCACTATCAAAAAGCAGCCGAAATATTTATAATCTGTGAATATCCCCATTTTTTCAGACGGCATGTTGCCCTATCGATGACGCCTGCCGTCTGAATCCCTATTTTCAGGAAAACCCATGATCCGTTTCGAACAAGTTTCCAAAACCTATCCCGGCGGTTTCGAAGCCCTGAAAAATGTCAGTTTCCAGATTAACAAAGGTGAGATGATTTTTATCGCCGGCCATTCGGGCTCGGGCAAATCTACCATTTTGAAGCTGATTTCAGGCATTACCAAGCCTACCAAAGGTAAGGTTTGGTTCAACAATCAAGACCTCGGCACCTTGAGCGACAATCAGATCGGCTTTATGCGCCAACATATCGGCATTGTCTTCCAAGACCACAAAATCCTCTACGACCGCAATGTCTTGCAAAACGTTATCCTGCCTTTGCGGATT